>NZ_CP020948.1 GCF_000172795.2 Rhizobium sp. CIAT894 | reverse complement strand
TCATCCCACCTTCCCTCTCACCGGTGAATTGGTACGGGCAAGGGCCATCAACATTGGACCAATGGCAAATTCTCCCCTTTCGGCGCGGCGTGTCAGATCGCGCAGGTAACCGCCGGCGGAGTTGATATGCCCTGCCCTTTCGAGGACGCAGGCCATGACGGTGGCGGCATTTTCCGCACCCATGATTTCGCAGGCCTGCTCATAAGCCGATGGGCTGACGCCGAGCATCGAACGAACGACCACAGCGGCCGCCATCAGATCGCGCCAAGTGCCGACCGAGCCCTGGGGTCCGTAGGCTGCAATCTCAGGGCACGCCTGCAGCACCAGCCCCAGCGGGAAGGACTTCGGCGTACCGAGAGCAGCGGAGGCCGCGCGTGCGCCCGAGACATGCTCGTTCTTCCCCCCAACTTGCTGTATTTCAGCTATCGGTACGGCCCGACCTGCCGATCGATCATCCGCCGTTGCGCCCTGCTTCGGGTCGAAGCTTGGTTCAAATTCAGTAATGGAGTGTGGGTTTGAATTCTGTATGTGCCGCTCAGAATGTCGGGCATTGCCGCTTTGATTTTGAGCTTTAGCCTGCATTTCCAATTGATTGGTGATCTCTTCGCGCAACATCTCCAATTCGTCGAGCGCGGCCGCGATCTGCTCGGCGGATGGTGACCGTGGCAGTTGTTCGACGATATTGCGAAAATGCAAATGAACCGCACTCCAATCGCCGGCAGCCCCCTCCTCCAACGCCATCTCGATAAGCTTGGCGACGTCGCGTCGGCAAAGCGTCAGACGCTCTCTGAGCCGCTGCAGGTGCAATCGATCCGCAGCCACCTCCGCCGCCAGCCGCTCGATCTCCTCAGCGCGCGCAAGCAGCGGCGCCAGTGAAAAACCGAAAGCCTCGCGCAGCTCCCCACCCTGCTCCTTGCGTGCGTAACGCTTGCCGTTCGGGCTATCCTTGCGGATCAGCAATCCGGCCTCGATCAAGCTCGCCAGGTGCCGGCGGATCGTCTGCTCCGCCA
Source organism: Rhizobium sp. CIAT894 (assembly GCF_000172795.2). Classification (NCBI taxonomy): domain Bacteria; kingdom Pseudomonadati; phylum Pseudomonadota; class Alphaproteobacteria; order Hyphomicrobiales; family Rhizobiaceae; genus Rhizobium; species Rhizobium sp. CIAT894. The sequence continues at coordinate 214,237 of NZ_CP020948.1, read as the reverse complement.
TTCCATGCGCACGCAAGGAGAGCTGCGCATTGGAAGGAAACACGACAAGCCCGTTGCCTTCGGAGAGCTCTCCCTTCGGATAAAAGCTCAGCAAGGCGTTCAGAATAGCGAGCGCCCGATCGGTAACGCCGAGCAGCGGCCTTGCCTCGCACAGGGCACGATAGAGTTTCCACTTATCAATCGATTGGCCGGGCTCGATTTTTCGAGCCGCCGCCTGGCTTGCCAGCATGCCAAACGTCATCGGCCGCCGCCCGAAGGGCGTCGTCACACTTCCGCTTTCCATTGTCTTCGCCTTCTTCAAGGCAAAAGAACACGGCTCACCAAATTCGGTGCCAAAGACTCTTGACTATGATTCGCGGAAATGTGATTCTCTGGGTGTCTAGATCAGAGAGGGCTTCCGCGACGGCAACGTTCGGGGGCCTTTTCTTTTGCTTATTGATCTCCGTTCTTCGTCAAATCCTGTGTCTTCTCGAACGCCTCGTAGAGACGATCCAGATTGCTGGCGATATAGGCTCCAAAGGCAGACGCCTTTTCCGCCTTCAGCGCGATGGTGAACTGTTTCCCATCATCCCTAATCTTCGCCTTGACCGCGCCGTCCTTGCGCTGCCAGGCGCGTGCCGCGGGCTGAAACGCCGCGATGGACGAGGCGGTTGGTTGCCGCCTACTGATGAAGGCAACCAACATATCGAAGCGGGCATCCGGTTCCGCCGCCTTGAACTCCGCCGAGCTGCTGAACTCGATCGCCCGAGCGGAGATGTTTTCGGTCTCGAATTTGATCGACAGATCGTGCCAGCGGTCACGGCCGGTGGTCTTTGCCGCACCGATCGCGGTCAGGACTTCGGCAGGGATTCGCTTGGTGACGGAAAGCATCTTGGAAACCGTCGTCTTGTCGGCGCTCAAGGCCGACATGATCGTTTCCCTGTCGAAACCCAATATGTCGAGCTTGTCGGCGAACATCGTCCTCTCGATGAAAGAGAGATCGGCGCGCGCCGAGTTCTCCTGCCCCTGCGCAATGACGTGATCGCGATCGTCGAGCTTCTTGACCACGGCACGGACAGATCTGCCGAGTTCTTTGGCGGCCCGGGCGCGACGGTGGCCGAAGGCGATCTGATATCGGCCGTCCTTCTCAGGATGCGGGCGAACGAGAATCGGCGAGTCCTGACCACGCAGGCGGATCGCTTCGACCAATTCGTGAAACTGTTCGTCGGTGTGGGCCAGACGGTCCGTTACGAAAGAGTCTTCGATCAGGGCAGGATCGAGGTCGATCACCGTCTCGCCGCTCGCCAGCTTCTCCTCGATCGCTTTAGCCGCATCCGCCTTGGCAGCCAGCGCATCGATACTGCGCGTAACGGCGCCGAGAGCGCCGATTCCCTTATAGGTGATCTGCTGTTTCTCGTCCCGATGGAGGGCTTCGTCCTCATTGTTTACCGCAGTAAACTTCTTGGAATCGTCCATCAGTCCGGAAAGGAGATTCTTACGCGCCATCGACCCGCTCCTCGCCTCGGTTTACCGCAGTAAACTTCTCGCTCATTTCCGCCCCCAGGCCTTGTGAATGAGATCGCCGATCTCATTGTTGACGGCATCCATCGCCTCCATGGCGCGGTCATAGGTGGCACGGGTAAACTGGCTCCGCTCGACCTCATAAAGCGTCTGATTGGTCATCGCCGCATCGGAGATTGCGACGCTGCGCAACATCGGATTGGTCAGCACATGGTTCTTGAACATCGACCGCATGAAGGCGACCATCTGCGTTTGCGGCCCGTCCTGCGGGTCGTAGCGGGTAACGAGATAACGCAGCCAGTCGAGGTTCATGTTGCCTCCGGCGCCTTTCAGCGTATTCAGCACCTCACCGAGCATCTGCAGGAACTGGCACATCGACATGACATCGAGCATCTGAGGATGGACGGTGATCAGGACCGCCGTTGCGCCGCAGATTGCGCTCATCGTCAGAAAGCCGAGCTGGGGAGGGCAGTCGATGATGACGACATCGTAGTCGTCGGCGACCGAGGACAGCGCCTCGTCCAACCGGGCGAAGAAGACGCGCCCATAATCGCCTGCCTTGCCTTGAGCAAGCACGCGCGGCGTATCATGCTCGAATTCCATCAGCTCGAGATTGCCCGGCACCAGATGCAGGTTCGGGAAATTCGTCGGCCGGATGATTTCTCGGAGCGGCCGCCGCTGATCGTCATAGCGGATGGCGGCGTAGAGCGTCTCATTCTCGTTGACGTCGAACTCAGGCTGAAAGCCGTGGATCGCGGAGAGAGACGCCTGCGGGTCGAGATCGACGGCCAGGACACGGTGGCCGGTCAGGGCAAGGTGCTGGGCAAGGTGTGCCGCGCTCGTCGTCTTGCCGCTGCCCCCCTTGAAATTGACGACGGCAACGACCTGCAGATGCTCGTTGCCGCGGCGACGAGGCACATAATGTGTTCCGGCCCGGGCGTTGTGCTCCAGGAAGGTGCGCATCTCTCCCATCTGCTCCGCCGTATAGGATCGGCGGCCCGACGGCGTGACCTGAGGAAGGGCACCCTTGCCTTCCAGGGACAGATTGCGAAGATAGCCGCTGGTCACACCGAGAAAACGCGCCACTTCGGCAAGCTGAAATTCCCTGAGACCCTTCAGCGCGCGCGGCGGAAACATCTCGAGCCGATGCTGCTTCAGCTTGTCGGATAGTTCCTGCGCCTGACCAATGATCAGCTGGTCGACATCGGAAATTGCTTTTTCTATCTGCGGTGCCATATTCATGGAAATCTCGAAAATGCGATTTAAAAGCTCTACGCGCTTTGAAACCGCATTTAGCGCCGATTCTGGAAGAGTGGCAAGGCAAATAGGGTTAACAAGACTCTACCGCTGGGTTGTCCAATCTTTTTCAACGGCTTGGACATGCCGTCCGGTGGCGCTGTCGACGCAGCAACCGGGTATTGACGGGCCGAATCGGCAGCACCGCGACCGCATCGGCATCATAGCCGATCGGAAAAAGTAAGAATCGAAATATCAATGTGTACCGCTCGGCGAGGCCGGCCGGCAACGGCGAGGCGCCGACGGTAACGGCCGGTCAGTGCCGTGTGCCGAGCAGATAAGTGTCCTGGCCGCTTTCGTGGGAAAAGGACACGCCGCTTTTGTCGAGGTCCTGCAGCAGGGCGCCGAGCGCAAGGTCCAGGCAATAGGCAGAGAATTCGGCGTTCAGGTCCCTGGCGTTTTCTCGGGCATAAGCAACGAGCCTGGCGAGCGATACCAGTTCCTTGAGCTCTTCATCACTTTTCGGCGTGGGCGTTGCTTCGGCTGCGTCGTGCATCTGAGAATTCTCCAGCTTCCCCTGCCAGGCGCATGCCGACAGAGCAATGGCAGTTTAATCCTCTCGAACGAAAGACGCGCGTGACACAGGCGTGACAGGATTTGTCGACGTACACTTTTCGGTGTCAGACTTCAGAAACCGGCCCGGCGCAGAGCCTCGCGATATTGTTCCTTCTGCCATTGCTCCTTGAACGGAACGACCGAAAGCCATTTGTCGACATCGAAATCCGGATAGATCTCGCGGACCTTGCGCATATAGATACGCGCGTTTTTCATATCGCCGAGCATGGCCCAGCAAGCAGCCGAAAGCCGGTCGGCCGGCGTGCGGTCGTCCATCAGGGCGATCTGCTCGAGCGCCTCGGCATAGTGGCCGAGGGCGAAATTCGCGCCGGCTGCCGTCCATAGATAGTCGGTCGGGCTCAGCGGGTTGAGTGAGATGGCCCGCTCGATCTTGGCCAATGCATCGGCAGGGCGCGACGCATGAACGAGCGTATCGGCATAACTTGCAATGCCGTCGGCATAATGCGGGCTCAGTTCCTCCGCGAGCTTCAACGCCAGGACGCTTTCATCAAGGTCGCCGAGATAAAGTTTGGCAACGCCGAGCTCACGAAAGCCGGCCGCAAATGAAGGATCGGCGACGATCGCCCGGTTGGCATAATCCTCCGCAAGTCCGAGCAGTTCGCTGTCGCCGCGTGCCGTCAGCAGCCACTCGACAAGAAACGTCCGCGACAATCCGCTCAGCGCCGGGGCAAAGTCTGCGCTGTGTTGAAGCGCTTCGCGGAAAGCCTTTCGGGAGCGGCGCACATCGGGGAGGGCAAGCCGCTTCACATCCCGCAGGCCGAGAAGGTAGCTGTGATAGGCGGCCGAATTACCCGCGAAGGAATCGCGCATCGCTTCATGCCGGCGGACCTGCCCGGCGAGCTCTCTGGCGATCTGCCGGGCGATATCGCGCCGGTGGCTTATCAATTCGTATTTCTCGAGGCTAAAACGCTCGGCCCAGATGACCTCATCGCTGCCGGTATGGATCAGTTGGACAAAGAGCGCGCGAACGCCCGCATTATCGGTCAGCCTCGTGTCGAGAACATAAGAAATCGAATGACGCTGGATCACTTCAGCCTTGTCGGCATTGCGTGCGATCCGATCGGCCGTATGAGGCGCCACCACCGAAACCGTATTCAGCGCGCAAAGGCCGATGGTCACGTCCTCGATCAGCGCCGCAGAGAGCATCGGCAAGGCGCCGGCTGCCTCCGTGGCTCCCGGCGGCAGCAGCACCAGACGGGGCAGGGGACCGGCAACGCGAACGCCGCCGTCGTTTAGCGGCACCGCAGGGCTTTGTTGCGGTGGTTGGCCGCCGGCAAAGATTTTGCGGATCTCTCCGAGAGCCTGGACGTCGAGGCCGATATCGAATGCGCTCTCCAGTCCATGCTTGTTCGTCTCGAAAAGCCGGCGCGCTTTCTCCAGCTGTCCTTCGGACTCATAGGCCCCCAGAAGAATACGACGAATGTTCTCGTCATCCGGGGCCTCGCGGAAAATCCTGAGCGCCGCCTCCTTGATCAGGCTCACATCCTCCCGCGACCTGGCCATCGGCAGCGCCGTCTTCAGCGCATCCACCAGAACTGCCATGTGCCTGTCGCGCTGACCGGCGATCCATTGCCGCGTACTGACGCTTTGGTCGGCGAGCCCGGCCAGGAAATCCTGGCGAAGGATCGCAACGAGCCGCCGCAGCTTGCCAACTGCGCCTTCGCCGCCGGGGTTGGCGAGTTCGGAGAGATCGTCGACAAATGCATCCGGCCTGACCCGAACACCGGTCGCCGTGAAGACCAGGAGCTCGGTGCCGAGCTCGGCCTGACGCGCCTGGATGCGTGATATGGTTTTGCGCAGGTTGGCCATGATGTCGGAATTGTCATGGCTGTCCCACAGAAACCGCGCCAGCGCCGAGCGCGGATATTCGCTTCCCGCCCCATCTCGCAGATCACGGTCCAGCAGATAACAAATCGACAGCAGGCCCTTTTCCGGGAACGCCGCCGGCCGCCCGGCCGGGTCGATCAACCGCAACTCACCAAATGACTCGAGTCTGAGCTTCATGCGGATATTGCCTGCCGACTGCCTGACTATTCTCCGAGCGGAAGGGTGATATCCGCAACGGAGGCACCCAATGTTACACCGCGGCTTTCCGCCTGCGCCATCGCATTCACCAGTGCGATGATCGTTTCACGGACATTCCGGTCGGCGATCTTCAGAAAGGCGCGATTAAGCACCAATCCCTCTTTCGTACGCAGGAATTCGGCGACCGGATCGGTATTTGCGGGCAGATCCAGCCCCTGCAACGTCAGCGGCTCGGAATTTTCCTGTTCGAAGAAGAAGCTCGGCGACGTGTGAAGCACCTCGGCGATTCGCTGCAGACGGCTTGCGCCGATGCGGTTGATGCCCTTCTCGTATTTCTGAACCTGCTGAAAGGTGACGCCGATTTGTTCGGCAAGCCTTTCCTGGCTCATTCCGAGCAACTGCCGGCGCGTTCTTATGCGCGCTCCGACATAGCCGTCTATTGCATTCGGTGTCTTGACATTCATCGCGTGTTTTCAGCCTCGATCGCATTTTCAATCAGCGCAGCTGTAGTATTCCCCGCCCCGGTTTTCCATGGTTGTTTTCACATGTCATACTCTATGGGCAACGATCGCGGCTGACTGTGGTATGAAAGCCCCCGTCCGGAAAAGGGGCCAAGTGAAGCAGGAATCAGCGGCGAAAAGGCCAAATCGGGCGAAAGCCGTACCGATCCGGATGAAACTGGGCTGTGATTGCCCCCCGGCTTGCGCTAAATGCACTTCAGCGACCGTCGCTTGATCATCTTCCCCAGCCCCGATCGCCCGAAATCCATCGAACAAAAGCGACGCGGCGCGGCGACCAACCGGGCCGTCCAGGAGAAATGTCCATGGCAACCGTTGCCGAGAGCGCGCCCCGTTTCGAAAAAACAACAATGTCTATCCTGGTGGCGGTCAGCTTCTGCCACATGCTGAACGACATCATGCAGTCGCTGCTCGCCTCGCTCTATCCGCTATTCAAGGCAAATTACGATCTGACTTTCGTGCAGATCGGCCTTCTGACCATGACGTTCCAGGTCACCGCTTCGCTGCTCCAGCCGCTGGTCGGCATCGTCACCGACCGCTGGCCGATGCCCTATTCACTGCCGGTCGGCATGGCGAGCACCTTCTGCGGCCTCATTCTGCTCGGCAATGCCGGCAGCTTCGAACTGCTGCTCGTCGCCGCCAGCCTGATCGGCTTCGGTTCGGCCGTCTTCCATCCGGAATCCTCACGCGTCGCCCGTCTGGCCTCCGGCGGCCGCCACGGTTTCGCCCAGTCGTTTTTCCAGGTTGGCGGCAATGCCGGCCAGGCGATCGGTCCGTTGCTCGCCGCCTTCATCGTGCTGCCGCTCGGCCAGCACAGCGTCTCCTGGTTTTCCGCCATCGCCATGATCGGCATGGTCGTGTTGAGCTGGGTTGGTAATTGGTATATCAGCCACAGGCGTCAGAATGCCAGCAAACCGGCAGTGAGCAGGACCCTGCCGCTGCCTCGCAACAGGGTCGTCTGGACGCTTGCGATCCTCGTGCTGCTGACGGCGACGAAGAACGTCTACATGGCGAGCGTGTCGAGCTACTTCACCTTCTATGTCATCGACAAGTTCGCACTCGGCGTGCAGCAGGCGCAGCTGATGCTCTTCCTGTTTCTCGGTTCGGTCGCCGTCGGCACTTTCCTCGGCGGACCGATCGGCGATCGCTTCGGCGCCCGTTTCGTCATCTGGTTTTCGATCCTCGGCGTCATTCCCTTCGCGCTTCTCCTGCCTTACGCCAACCTTTTCTGGACGGGCGTGCTCAGCGTCGTCATCGGCCTGATCTTCGCTTCGGCCTTCTCGGCGATCGTCGTCTTCGCACAGGAACTGGTGCCCGGGCGCGTCGGGCTGATTGCCGGCGTCTTTTTCGGCTTCGCGTTCGGGGCAGGGGGGCTCGGTGCAGCGCTGCTCGGCGATTTCGCCGATACTCACGGCATCGATTTCGTCTATCGCATCTGCTCCTATCTGCCGCTGCTCGGCCTGCTGACGATCTTCCTGCCGCGAATCCCCAAGCAAAGGCCAGCCTGAGGCGATATCGCCGAGGTTATGCGATCACCGAGGACATGAACGTATTTTTCTCTCCCCATGGGGCAAGAGGGATCGCCATTCCTTTAATCCACTATTTTTATAGATAATATTCATCCCATAATCACGTCGGTCACGGGACGATATTGGAAGGAAACGGCATGTCTGCTTACAAACTGGTCGGCCTTGCGGGTAGCTTCAACCGCCCCTCGAAGACCTCCACGCTGGTTCAACACGTTGCCGGCCTCGCCGGCGAGAAATACGGCTTCGAGAACACCATCTACGATCTGACCGATGTCGGCCCTTCGCTTGGCCAGGCGCTGCGTCGTGACGATCTCGACAGCCGCGCCAAGGCAGTCATCGACGACATCGTCAATGCCGATCTGCTGGTCATCGGCGCACCGACCTACAAGGGCAGCTATCCCGGCCTCTTCAAACATCTGATCGATCTGATCGACCCGCATGAGCTGCGCGCCAAGCCGGTCATCATCACCGCCACAGGCGGCGGCGACCGGCATGCGCTGATGGTTGAGCATCAGCTGCGGCCGCTCTTCGGCTTCTTCATGTCTCACACGCTGCCGACCGCCGTCTACGCCTCCGACCGCGACTTCACCGATTACCGCGTCTCGTCCGAACCACTTTCAAAGCGGATCGGAGAAGTCATCGGCGAGCTCGCGGCCTTCTTTCCCAGCCGCCATCAGGCTCTTATCGCTGCCGAATGAAGAGTGTTCAAGCGGCTTGGAAACGGCGCCCCAGAGGCGCCGATTTCGCTTTTTAGAACATCCTCACGAGCCGTAATTATCCATAAATTTGATAGAAATTTATCCTGCCGATATCAATGGCAGAGCAAGAGTTTTTCTGCCCCCTCCCGCACATCGGACGTTCGTACTTCGCTCCCGATACCCACGTTTGCCATGATCGGCCTGCTCGGGGCGATTGGCCTCATTCAGTCAGACGGGATAACAAAATGACCAAGAACAAAAATCTTCACGGATTCCATCTTTCGCGCCGCACGGCGCTTGCCGCGGTCGCCGTTTCCGCTGCGACACTCTTTGCCTTGGCAGCACCTGCCCCTTCCTTTGCCGAGGACAAGTCGATCAAGGTCGGCATCATGGCCGGCGAGGAAGAGGATATCTGGCGCGTGGTCGCCAGCGAAGCAGCCAAGAAGGGCCTCAAGATCGAGACAGTTATCTTCAACGATTACACGCAGCCGAATGAAGCGCTGGAGCGCGGCGAGGTCGATGCCAATGCTTTCCAGCATCAACCCTATCTCGATAATCAGATCAAGCAGCACGGCTATCACATCACTCGCGTCGGCTATACCGGCGTCTGGCCGATCGGCCTCTATACCAAGAAGTACAAGTCGGTCGCCGAGATTCCGGAAGGCGCTGTCATCGGTGTGCCGAACGATCCCTCGAACGAAGGCCGGGCGCTGCGTGTTCTTCAGAGTCAGGGCTTGATCAAGCTGAAGGACGGCACCGGTATTCTCGCAACCGTCGCCGATGTCACCGACAATCCGAAGAAGATCGAGATCAAGGAGCTCGATGCCGGCATCGTCGGCCGTTCGATCGACGATCTGGACGCCGGGGTCGTCAACACCGACTGGGCGCTGAAGAGCGGCCTTTCTCCGGCCGAGCGCATTGCCCAGGAGCCGATCGCCGACAATCCGTATCGCAACTTCATCGCCGTCAAGGACGATAACAAGGATGCCGACTGGGTCAAGACGCTCGTGTCTTCCTATCAGAACGACACCGTCAAGGCCGAGTTCGACAAGGTCTACAAGGGCACCGGTCTTAGCGCCTATTGATCCGAAACAGGGCCGGGGTTAAGGCCTGCCGAGAGGCGGCCCGGGCGTTTTTTTGCCCGGGCCGCCTTCGGTATTTGTAAGGAAAAGCACATGAATTCCTTTGTTTCCGCCACAGCGATCGAGGTACGGCCGCAAGCAGCCGCTGCCGAAGAGGTGGTGAAGCTGGCCGACGTGAAGCGGCGGTTCGGGACCACACCCGCGCTCGACGGTATTTCGCTGACGGTGAGGAGAGGCGAGATCCTTGGCATCATTGGCCGCAGCGGCGCCGGTAAATCGACGTTGATCCGCTGCCTGAACGGCCTGGAGCGCGCCGACAGCGGCGAGATCCGGATCGAAGGCCGCGATATTACGGCGCTTGCCGAACAGCAATTGCAGCCGCTGCGCCGCCGCATCGGCATGATCTTCCAGCATTTCAACCTGTTGTCCGCCAAGACCGTCGAGGAGAATGTCGCGCTGCCGCTGAAGATCGAGGGTATCGCCAGGAGCGAACGCTTGAAACGGGCGCATGAACTGCTCGAGCTCGTTGGCCTTGCAGACAAGGCGAAAGCCTATCCCTCGTCGCTCTCCGGCGGCCAGAAGCAGCGCGTCGGCATCGCCCGGGCGCTTGCGGCGCGCCCGGCGCTACTCTTGTCCGACGAGGCGACATCGGCGCTCGATCCGGAAACGACCCGGTCGATCCTGGCGTTGCTGAAGGATATCAACCGTAAGCTCGGCCTGACCATTCTGCTGATCACCCACGAGATGGAAGTGGTGCGCGGCATTGCCGATCGCGTCGCGGTCATCGACGCCGGGCGGATCGTCGAAGAGGGGCAGGTCTGGTCGGTCTTTGCCGATCCGCAGGAAACCATCACCAGAAGCCTGCTCGGCGGCATCCGTCCCCAGCTTCCCGGTCATATCGCCGGCCGGCTGTCGGCGACTGGAGGCAGCGAGGCGATCCTCAGCGTCGATCTCGCCGGGCCGCAAGCGCAGGGTGGATTGTTTGCCGAACTCTCGGCAGCACTGCCGCATTCCTTCCGCCTCATCCATGGCGGCATCGACCACATCCAGAACCAGCCGGTGGCGCGGTTCTTCATCGCCGTTCCCGCACGCGACCCCGCGCTTGCGGAAAAGGTCGAACAATTTCTGACGGCCCGGTCCGCCCGGGTGGAGGTGCTTGGTTATGACACCGATCATGCTTGAACTGCTTCTTCGCTCGCTGTGGGAGACGGTGCTGATGACCGTCGCCTCGGGCGTGATCTCGCTCGTTGCCGGCCTGCCGCTCGGCCTTGCCCTTGTTGTCACCGCACGCGGCGGCATCGCCGAAAATCTCTGGATCAACCGCACGCTCGGCGCCGTCATCAACGGTTTCCGCTCGGTGCCCTTCATCATCCTGCTGGTGGCGCTGATCCCGCTGACGCGGCTGATCGTCGGCACGGCGCTCGGCACCTGGGCGGCGATCGTGCCGCTCGCCATCGCCGCCACGCCCTATTACGCCCGCATCGCCGAAGTGTCGCTGCGCGAAGTCGACCGCGGGCTGATCGACGCGGTGCGCGCCATGGGCGGAAACCGCTGGACGATCATCCGCGAGGTGCTGGTGCCGGAAGCACTGCCCGGCATCGTCGCCGGTTTCACCGTCACGCTGGTGACATTGATCGGTGCTTCGGCGATGGCCGGCGCGATCGGCGCTGGCGGCCTCGGCGATCTCGCCATCCGCTATGGCTATCAGCGGTTCGAAACCAGTGTGATGATCGCGGTGGTGGCCGTCCTCATCGTTCTGGTCTGCGGCATTCAGTGGTTTGGCGACCGGCTCGTCGCCAGGCTGGACCGGAGATAGGTCAGCGCCGGAAGAACGCGGCGGGATGAGCGGCGGGCAATCTGCCGTTCCCGCCGCCGAAAAGCTTCTGCCGCAAGGGCCCTTGCGCATAGTCCGCCTTGAAGAGGCCGCGCTCCTGCAGCACCGGCACCACCAAGTCGACGAAATCGCGCAGGCTCTCCGGCACCACCGTCCGTGCCAGGTTGAAACCGTCGATGTCGCCTTCCTCCACCCATGTCTGGAGACGATCGGCGATTTGCTCCGGCGAGCCCACCATCGGCTTCATCCGGCTGCCGAGCACCATCTGGTCGACGATCTCGCGCTTCGTCACCGGCTTTGCCGCCTGCTTGGTGATCGCCGCGAGCGCGGATTGATTGGCGTTGGTCGAGCTCTGGTCGATGACGTCATCCAATTCGTACTTCGAAAAGTCGATGCCAACGGAGGCGGAGTAATGCGCAAGCGAGGCCTCGACGCTCGCATGGCGGCGATAATCCTCCAGCTTCTCCTGCGCCTGCTTCTCCGTCTGCCCGACGACAACGGTGATCAGGTTCAGGATCTTCAGGGCGTCGACGCCACGGCCGAATGCCGCCGCCTTCGCGCGCAGCGCATCGACGGTCGGTCGGGCCGCCCCGGGATTCGGGCTGGCGATGAAGACACATTCGGCGTGGCGGGCGGCAAAATCCTGCCCTCGAGCCGAAGCGCCGGCCTGAAAGAGCAGGGGCGTGCGCTGCGGCGAGGGTTCGCAGAGATGGATGCCCTCCATTCGGTAGTATCGGCCCGTGTGACTGACGGCGCGCACTTTCGACGGATCGGCATAAATGCCGCCCGCCTTGTCGCCCAAGACCGCATCGTCGTCCCAGCTGCCCTCCCAGAGCTTGTAGAGGATCTCCAGATATTCCTCGGCTGCGTCGTACCGCACATCATGCTCCGGCAGCTTGTCGAAACCCATGCTGCGGGCGGCGCTGTCGAGATAACCGGTGACGATGTTCCAGCCGATCCGCCCCTTGGTCAGGTGATCGAGCGTCGACATGCGCCGTGCCAGCAAAAAGGGCGGCTCGTAGGTGGTGTTGACGGTGACACCGAAGCCCAAATGTCTAGTGACATGGGCCATCGCCGAAATCGGGATCAACGGATCGTTGACGGGGATTTGCGCTGCCGTCTCGATCACCGGGGCTGGGCTACCGTTGTAGACGTCATAGACGCCGACGATATCGGCAAGAAAGATGCCGTCGAGCTTGCCTTGCTCCGCGGTCCTCGCGAATTCCGTCCAGTAGTCGAGGTCGGTATAGCGCACCGATTGGTCACGCGGATGCGTCCACAGGCCGTGGTTGATGTGCCCGACGCAATTCATATCGAAGGCATAGATCTGCATTGTCTTCATGAGGCGGGTCCTCGCCGGGAATAAAATTCAAGGATTGGTATCGCACGGCGATCCTATGAAATGGTAGGGTGCGGATGAAAGAGCCGGAGGAACGCATGACGAAGAAGACGCTGTCGGATTGGGCGGAGCTTGCGCAGAAGGAGCTGCGTGCCTCGCCCGAGACGCTGACCTGGCAGACGCCTGAGGGTATCGCCGTCAAGCCGCTCTACACGGCAGAGGATCTTGAGGGCGCCGAACACCTCGGCTCGCTTCCCGGTTTTTCACCTTTCACTCGTGGCCCGCGCGCGACGATGTATGCCGGCCGGCCCTGGACGATCCGCCAATATGCCGGTTTCTCGACGGCGGAGGCGTCGAACGCCTTTTACCGGAAGAATTTGGCCGCCGGCCAGAAGGGCCTGTCCGTCGCCTTCGATCTCGCCACCCACCGCGGTTATGACAGCGACCATCCACGCGTCGAGGGCGATGTCGGCAAAGCAGGTGTGGCGATCGACAGCGTCGAGGACATGAAGATCCTGTTCGACGGCATTCCGCTTGCCGACATGTCGGTGTCGATGACCATGAACGGCGCCGTCATCCCGATCCTCGCTTCCTTTATCGTCGCCGGCGAGGAGCAGGGCGTTTCGAGGGCCGACCTGTCCGGCACCATCCAGAACGACATTCTCAAGGAGTTCATGGTCCGCAACACCTATATCTACCCACCGGAACCCTCGATGCGGATCGTTGCCGACATCATCGAATATACGGCAAGGGAGATGCCGAAATTCAATTCGATCTCGATTTCCGGCTACCACATGCAGGAGGCCGGCGCGACGCTCGTGCAGGAACTCGCCTTCACGCTGGCCGATGGCCGCGAATATGTCAGGGCGGCGCTCGCCAAGGGCCTCAATGTCGACGATTTTGCCGGAAGGCTCTCCTTCTTTTTCGCGATCGGCATGAACTTCTTCATGGAGGCGGCAAAACTGCGTGCCGCCCGGCTGCTCTGGAGCCGGATCATGGAGGAGTTCGAGCCGAAGAAGGCGTCCTCGCTGATGCTGCGCACCCATTGCCAGACCTCCGGCGTCTCGTTGCAGGAGCAGGACCCCTATAACAACATCATCCGCACCGCCTTCGAGGCGATGTCGGCCGTGCTTGGCGGCACGCAGTCGCTGCACACCAATTCCTTCGACGAGGCGATCGCGCTGCCGACGGAATTTTCCGCCCGCATCGCCCGCAATACTCAGCTGATCCTGAGCCACGAAACCGGTGTGACCAAGGTGGTCGATCCGCTCGCCGGCTCCTATTATGTCGAGAGCCTGACGAAGGAACTTGCCGACAAGGCCTGGGCGCTGATTGAGGAAGTCGAGGCGCTCGGCGGCATGACCAAGGCCGTCAACGAGGGCCTGCCGAAACGGCTGATCGAAGAGGCCGCCGCGCGCCGCCAGGCCGCCGTCGACAAGGGCGAGGAGGTCATCGTCGGCGTCAACCGCTACAGGCTCGACAACGAACAGCCGATCGACATTCTGGAGATCGACAACAGCGCGGTGCGCACCGCCCAGATCAAACGCATCGAGGACACCAAGCGCCGCCGCGACGGCGAGGCCGTGCGCGAGACGCTGGCGGCCCTGGCGGAGACGGCGCGCAGCGGCCGCGGCAACCTGCTCGAAGCCGCCATCGAAGCGGCGCGGGCCCGGGCCACCGTCGGCGAAATATCGGACGCCATGCGCGCTGCCTTCGGCGACCACGCCGCAACACCCGAAGTTATCACGGGCGTCTACGGCGAGGCCTATAACGACGAGCCGGAACTCGCCGTCCTCAAGGGACGCATGACGGAGGTCACGGAAACGATGGGCCGCCGGCCGAAAATCATGGTCGCCAAGCTCGGCCAGGACGGGCACGACCGGGGCGCCAAGGTGATCGCTTCGGCCTTCGGCGATATCGGCTTCGACGTGCTCGCCGGCCCGCTGTTCCAGACGCCTGACGAGGCCGTCGAGATGGCGCTCGGCGAAAAGGTCAATGTCGTCGGCGTCTCGTCCTTAGCGGCAGGCCACAGAACACTCCTGCCGCAGTTGATCGACAGGCTGAGAGCGCAGGGCGGCGACGACATCATCGTCGTCTGCGGCGGTGTCATTCCGCGGCAGGATTATGAATTCCTCCATGAACACGGCGTTGCGGCCGTGTTCGGTCCGGGCACCAACGTCCTCGAGGCGGCAAACTCCGTCCTCGACCTGCTGGAGGGCAGGCGGCGGAATCAGTAGCTGGGGTCGGTTGCGGCTGGGGGCGAAATGACACGTTAAGCTTTTGACCCGCTTGGCCGCTTGGCAAATCGCCAATTGATAGGCTTGCTGCCTTACGCTTCCGATCTCCCCCGGCGTAGCGCTTCCGTCGCCACAAGCCCGGCAATCTTCTCGGATAGCGCAGGATCCGATACAGCCCGGGCGAGAGTGACACCACCGGTAAGAAGGGCGAGTAATAGAATGGCCCGATCTTCTCGCGAAGTATCTTCACGATCATCTGGCGCACCTTCTGGGAGACCAGCAGCGATTTCCGAGATGAGGCGCTGCAATTCTTCGGTATAGACATCTCGGGTTTCGTTGTCGGTGCGCATGACGTCAGCCGACAAGCTTGGCAACGCGCAGCTTTCACCGAGATCGCATGTCCGCTTGTATCCCAAATAATAGGTGACGAAGTTTTTCAGCCAGCCCTGTTGGTGTTCGGCCCTAAGGGCCGATATTCCCAGCCGTAATTCTTCCAGCCCAGTAAGGACGGCAATGCGGAAGGCTTCGCTCTTGGATCGAAAGTGCCCGTAGAAGGCACCGTTCGTCACTCCTGCTGCCTTTGTCAGCGCGTCGATGCCCGCGCCACCATATCCTTCTTTACGAAACACCTGCCCAGCAGCGGCGATGACTTTCGCCTGGGTACGCTTCTTATGTTCAGCGGTATAGCGCATATAAATCCCATAAAGAGCAGACACTCTTTTTATCTTGATTAGAGAGTCATCGCTCTCTATAGATAGAGAGCGTTCGGTACATATCGCACCCGGACATGTCTAAAACAAGGAGAGACCATGCCCATCACACTGACCATACCGGAAGGCCTGCTGTCGCCTGCCGCGCAGGCGGAGGCCTTTGCAGGGCTGACGGAGGCCGTCCTCGAGGTTTCCGGCCTCAACGGAAATGCGTTCATGACTTCGAATGTTGTCGGCTCGATAAACGTCCTTCCTAAAGAGCATGTGCTTGTGGCCGGGAAACCAGCAGAAGCTGCGTTCGTCGAATTGAAACTGCCCGAGATCGCGCTGGCGACGCAGGAAGCCAAGCGGAGCTTTATCGAGAAAGCAACCGATGTGGTCGAACGAGCCGCAGCCGGGCGGCTCCGACGCGAACATATTTGGTCGAACATCGTCTATGCACCTGACGGAGCTTGGGGGATTGCTGGGCCGCAGCTATGACAACGATGACCTTGTACGCGCCATCACGGGGGCGGCTGCGTAACGACATTAGACATTCAGAAAAGCCGGGCCAGAAGGCCCGGCAGCAGCAGGAATTTGAGCTATGCAACTGGCCAACTATGTCTTCTTCACCACGCAGTGCGATGCTGCGCTCACCTTCTATACGAAATGCGGTCTTGGTGGGGTAACCACGGTGATGCGCCACGGAGATCACGGCATTCCACTCGCCAGCGAGGGGATGAAGGGCAAGGTGATGCATGCCCGTTTCGAGGGACCAGGAATTCTGTTCTTCGCCTCGGACAATCACGACGCCGAGCCGATGAGAGGCTCGGCTCATATTCTCATCATGGACGATCGTGGTCGGACCAACGACCTGTTTGCGAAGCTGGCGGCTGGCGGTAAGGTGACGACGCCACTCGCGATGCAGCCTTGGGGGAGCTACTATGGCAAGCTCACGGATAGGTACGGGGTTCAGTGGATGCTGGATTGTAAGGTTTAGGGTCTTCAAAGCGATGCTGGTCACTGTATTCTTGCTGATGCCGAGATAGCGGGCGGTCCAGCTGTAGTTGCGGCCTTCTGCGACGAGCACCAGGGCGACAACCGCCTCCGTGAGGTGGTACCGAAGCCTTTAGCCATTTGAGAACCGGCATTCCATGCGGTGGCCAGATCGGCCTGCTCAATGTGCTGCTTGCAGAAGGACTCAATCTGGGACTGCGTAAGATGGCGGAGCCCACGAACACGCATGCTTACTGACAGCTCTCGCACCTTACCCGGAGGCACGTCGAAAGCGACGCCATGGACCATGCGCTGGCGATAGTGATAGCTGCGCAGGCAAAGCTGCCGATGTCCCGGTTCTGGGGCGTGGCGTCCACATCCGTCATGCGTTCCCCGAACGGCGAAGCGGCTTTTCGCCCGGACATGTACAAGATCAAAGAGTTAGAGCAATCCGCGCTTTGCGAGGTTGCGCATCAGCGCTGCAATGCCGAAGGTCCAGGGCGGGCATTCGGTGGAGAGGCGCACGGTGTTGACCAGGGCGCCGAGGCCAGCCGAGGAAATCTCGACGACATCGCCGATCTTGTGGGTGAAACCTTGCTTCGGCGCGTCGCGATCCTGGGTCGGCGCAAACAGCGTGCCGAGAAAGAGCATGAACCCGTCGGGATATTGATGATGGGGGCCAAGCGTCTGTTTGACGAGATCGGTCGGGTCGCGGCTGATCTGCGACATCGAGCTCTTGCCGTTGAGCACGAAGCCATCCCGGCCGGTGACCTTCAGGTCGAGTTCGGCCTCGCGCACGTCATCCAGGCCGTAACCGGCATCGAACAGGCGAACGAAGGGACCGATCGAGCAGGAGGCGTTGTTGTCCTTGGCCTTGCCGAGCAAGAGCGCCGAGCGGCCTTCGACGTCGCGCAGATTGACGTCGTTGCCGAGCGTCGCCCCCTTGATCTCACCGCGGCTGTTGACGGCGAGCACGATTTCCGGCTCGGGATTGTTCCAGGTCGAGATCGGATGCAGGCCGACATCCGCACCCCAGCCAACGGAGGAGAGCACCGGCGCCTTGGTGAAGACCTCGGCATCGGGACCGATGCCGACTTCCAGATATTGCGACCATATGCCTTCCTCGATCAGCGCCAGTTTGACCTTGCTGGCTTCCGGCGAACCGGCCTTGAGATTGGTGAGACTGCCGCCGATCAGCGTGCTGACGCGCTCGCGGATTGCGGCGGCACGATCGGGATTGCCGGCCGCCTTCTCCTCGATGACACGCTCGATCATCGACTGGGCGAAGGTGACGCCGCAGGCCTTGACCGCCTGCAGGTCGACGGGAGCAAGCAGAAAAGGACGCGCCGCATCCGGCGTCCCGGTGCTGTTGGCGGCGATCTCTTCGAGCGAGCCGATCGCCTTGCCGCCTGCCGCGCGGACGAAGCCCCCGGCATCCTCTCTCTCGAGCAGGGCGCTCAGCGTCGGCGCCTCGCGCGAGGTGATGTCGATGAGCATCCCGTCGCGAAGGGTCACGATGCTTGGGCCGGCGACTTTCGGATTCCAGACGCGGCCGACAAAAAGTCCACCCGAAGCGGCAGCATCGAGAAGGGGATGAGACATGGTGATCCTCCGGTACAGGCAAGCGGGGAGCGCTCTTGAAAGAATTTCGAGATTGTTGCCGCCCTCCAGCCCGGCGGCGGCCAAAATCGATCACATTCATCGAGATGGAGCAAGATACGCACGGGAAAAAGACTTTCGCCCGATTGGATCGAGCGGGCACCTTCCCAATCGCGGAAAACCGCAAAATAACTATTTAGATACAAAATAATCGTTATTTTTCATATGTTTAATCTTCCATCCAGGCGATTTCACCCTTGATCTTGCCTTGACAGGCGCGAGCTTTCGTTATCTGTTTTGCCCGATATGGAGGATGCCGGCCCCAGCCGGTGCTCAGAAAATCCCAGGAGGATATTGCAGCGATGTTGAGATTTGCCGTCGTCGGAATCGACCATGGGCATACATTCGATCACGTGAAGGGATTGCTTGCCTCGGGCGGCGAATTTGTCGGCTATTGCCCACAGACCTCCGTGCCGGCATTGCGGGAAGCCTTCGAGAAGACCTATCCCGATGCCCCGCAGATCGACCGGGACAAACTGTTCGAGGATCCCTCGATCGACGTCATCTGCATCTCCGCGATCCCGCGTGACCGCGCCGGGCTTGCCATCCGCGCGATGAAAGCGGGCAAGGACGTGATGACCGACAAGCCAGGTGTGACGACCTTTGCCCAGCTCGAAGAAGTCAAGCGCACCGTTGGCGAGACCGGCAGGATCTTCTCGATCTGCTTTTCCGAGCGTCACTGCGTGCGCTCCGCCGTCAAAGCCGGCAAGCTGGTCAAGGAAGGCGCGATCGGCAAGGTGATCCAGACGCTCGGCGTCGGTCCGCACCGGCTGCAGCTGCCGACCCGGCCGGACTGGTTCTTCGACCCCGAAGCCTTCGGCGGCATCATCGTCGACATCGCCTCGCATCAGGTCGACCAGTTCCTGTTCTATACCGGCTCGACGTCGGGCGAGGTCATCGCCAGCTCGATCGGCAATTTCGGCATGCCCGACAAACCCGCCTTCCAGGATTTCGGCGAGGTGCTGCTGCGCTCCGACGAGGCTGCGGGCTATGTCCGCGTCGACTGGTTCACCCCTGAGGCTCTGCCGACTTGGGGTGACGGGCGCCTGACCATTCTCGGCACCGAGGGTTATATCGAGCTGCGCAAATATATCGATATCGCCGGCCGGCCGGGCAAGGATCACCTCTTCCTCGTCAACGGCAAGGAAATGACCCATATCGATTGCAGCGATGAAAAGCTCGACTATTTCGATGCTTTCACCGCCGACGTCGCAAACCGCACGCAGACGGCGATGACGCAGGATCACGTTTTCGAAGTCTGCCGCCTTTCGCTCGAAGCCCAGACGAAAGCCGCGCGCATCGGCGCTCGCTGAGGAGGATATCATGACCAGGAAATTGCGCGTCGGCGTCATCGGCGCAGGGATTGCCGCGCGGCATCTGGCCGGCTTCGGCTGGAACAAGGATCTCTTCGAGGTTCCCGTGCTCTGCTCGCTCGACGAGGAGCGCGGCCGGGCGCTGTGCGAAGAATACGGCGTCGTGGAATATACGCAGGATACCGATTCGCTGTTTGCCCGTGACGATCTCGACATCATCGACATTTCGACGCCGCCGAGCTCGCATTTCGAACTCTGCCGCAAGGGCATCGAATCCGGCAAACATGTGATCTGCGAAAAGCCGCTTTTCGGCTCGATCGCCGAGGTCGACGAGATGGGCCGCATCCTCGCCCGTTTCCCCGGAGGCAAGCTGATGCCGATCTTCCAATACCGGTACGGCTCCGGCCTCCAGAAGCTCAAGCTGCTGATCGAGCAGGGCCTCGCCGGCAAGCCATTCCTGACGACGATCGAGACGCATTGGTGGCGCGGCCCGGATTATTACGCCGTGCCGTGGCGCGGCAAATGGGCGACCGAGCTCGGCGGCGGCCTTCTCGGTCACGCGATCCATGCCCATGATATGCTCAATTATGTGCATGGCCCCTGCACCGAGGTGTTTTCCTATGGCGCCACCCTGGTCAACCCGATCCAGGTCGAGGATACGGCTGCGCTTTCGGTGAAGATGCAGAACGGCTCGCTGGCGACGCTGTCGATGACGCTCGGCTCGCGCAAGGAAATATCGCGGCTGCGCTTCTGCTTCAGCGATCTCGTCGCCGAAAGCATCATCGAGCCCTACACGATGGGTCGCGATCCCTGGGTCTTCACCGCGGGAACCGAGGAGCATCAGGCGAAAATCGATGCGGCGCTCTCAGCCTATGTGCCCGGCGAGGACGGTTACACCCGTCAGTTCGAACTCTTCCACAAGGCGATCATCGAAGACAAGGAGCCGCCGGTGACGCTGCAGGATGCCCGCAATTCGCTGGAGCTGGTGACGGCGGCCTATTTCTCGCAGCGCACCGGCCGGCCGACGCCGATGCCGATCGCCGCCGATCACCCGCTCTACCGATCCTGGCTTCCGGAAGACGAACGGCGCTCGGCTGCCGGCTGAATAGGGAAGGGCGCTCCATGCTGAAATCCTTCGAGCATGTCGGCATGACGGTCAGCGACATGGACCGCACGGTTGATTTCTACTGCGGTCTGCTCGGCCTCAGCCTGCATCTGCGCAAGGTCATGGCCGACGGCGGGGAGATCGCCTTTCTCGATGCCGGCGGCGGCATGCTCGAAATCGTCGCGCCGGCGGGCGGTGCGGCAAGGGCTGTCGATGTGCCGGAGGCTACGGCCGGCCTGCGCCATCTGACCTTCCTGTTCGACAGTGTCGATGAGACCTTCGCCCGGCTGGAAAAGGCCGGTGTCGAGATCAAGGAGCGGCCGCGCCTGGCAGTTAACGCCGAGGTTCTGCACAAGGTGGCCTTCCTGCGCGATCCCGACGGCATTCAGATCGAGCTCGCCGAAAAGCGCTAAAGCGCGTCGCATTACACTTGATCCATGTGACGCGCTTCAGCTCTTTGTTTTGATGCATGTCGTTATCCCGGGAACCGCTGCACACCTCCGAGCGACATGCATTAAGCCGTCACCGTTGGCCCGGCCTGCCGATCGCCCTGGTTCGCGCGATCAGCCCCGCCAGGAGAAGCGCAACCAGCTGCTTGAACATCGCCGCCATTTTTCGCTCCTCACGCTCAGCTCGCCAATCTGGCGCTGATATAGCTCCGCCAGCCGCCGAGCGAGGTGATGTCTTCGGCGCCGTTCACCGCATGTGCCTCGCAGAGAAAACCGGAAACACTCGTGCCGTCGTCAAGCACCACCTTTCCGATGCCGAGCGGCGCCGGGATCTTTTGGACAAAGCGCCCGAAGGCATCGGCCGGCAATGCCCAGACCTCAACCTCCAGTCCGGCGCCCTTGTGGCCAGGTTCGCGGATGAGGCCTGGCTTCGGCGGCACCGTATCCGGCAGCACAAAGAGACGGTATTCGCCTGATGTGCTGCAGGTTTTGACCAACCGGGCGCCGACGCCGGTTAATTCGTGATTGAGCGGCATGCCGGTCAGATGCGCGCCGACGACGACGATTTCGACGAAGCCGTCATCGACGGCCGCAACGCGGCTCGCCTCAGGAACTGCCGCCTGCCGGTCGATGCCCATGCCGGCGGCGGCTGCGCGATGCAGCGCATCGGCAAGCGGCGCCAGCGCATCGTCGGTGAAAGCAGGCGCGATCACGGTAATGCCGCCCGGCAAGCCACTCTTTCCGAAGCCGGCCGGAACGGCAATCGCCGCGCAATCGAGCAGGTTGACGAAATTGGTGTAGCGGCCGAGACGACCGTTGAGCACAACGGGATCGGCCAGCATGTCTGCGACCGTATAAGTGGTCGGCGCGGTCGGCAGCAGAAGCACGTCTGCCTTTTCCCATTCGGTCTCGGTTTTTCGGCGCAGTTCTTCCAGCCGATATCGGCCATTGAAGGCATCGACCGCTGATTTGCCCCTGGCGCCCTCGATAATCCCCCGCACCGTCGGGTCGAAATCGGCCGCATTCGTGGCGAGGAAGTCCTCGACCGCCGCCAGGCGTTCGGCGACCCACGGCCCGTCGTAAAGGAGGGTGGCGGCCTCACGGAAAGGTACGTAGTCGAAAGCCACGATGGTCGCGCCGAGCGCTCTGGCCCGCTCGATCGCCTGGTCGTAAAGCGCCTCCACCTCCCTATCGCCGAAGAACTCCCGTTCCGCGCCGGTCAGGACGCCGATGCGCAACCCCGACACCGGCAGCGTCGCCGGCTTGGCTCGACGCGAGAAAGGATCGGCAGCGTCAAACCCCTCGGCAACCTTGCGGATCACAATGCCGTCGCCGACGGTCGGCGCGAAGATCGTGATGCAGTCGACACTCCTGCAGGCCGGAATGGCGCCGGTATTCGGGAGAAGCCCCGGCGTCGGCTTGATGCCGACCAGATTGTTGAAAGCGGCCGGCACGCGGCCGGAGCCCGCCGTATCCGTGCCGAGCGCGAAGGCGGCGAGGCCGGAGGCAACCGTGACCGCCGAGCCCGAGCTCGAGCCGCCGGATATATAGGCCTTATCGAAGACCGAACGTGGCGCCCCATAGGGCGAGCGCGTGCCGTTGAGGCCGGTCGCGAACTGGTCGAGATTGGTTTTGCCGATCACGATGGCGCCGGCTGCCTTCAATCTGGCAACGACGGTGGAATCGACGTCCGGCCGATATTCATAGGCCGGGCATGCGGCGGTCGTCGGCAGGCCGGCGGCATCGATATTGTCTTTCACCGCGAACGGCACGCCCCAGAGCGGCAGGCTGTTTGCCTCAGGCGCGCGCGCCATCAGGGCTTTAGCGGCAGAGCGCAACTCGTCGTCCGGCACCGGGCTAATGAAGATTGCCGGATCTTCCGAGGCGGCGCGGCGGGCAATCACCTCTTCGACGATGTCGAGCGGCGTCAGGCCGGAGCGATAGGCGGCACGGAGGCTTGAGAGGTCGAGAATGGTCGGCAGCATGTTCAGCATTCCTCCAGGACGACAATGATATCGCCGGCTTTGACGTTTCTCCCCGGCCCGGCGCGCAGGTCGCGGACGCGGCCTGCCGCATGGGCGGTGACGTTGATTTCCATTTTCATCGATTCGATGATGGCAAGCGTGTCGCCGGCCGCAACCGGGGCGCCCGGCTCGACCAGCAATTTCCAGATATTGCCGGGCACGGCGCTGGCAACGCCGAAGCATCCGTCTGGAATATCCGCGTCCGGATCCTCGCTCGTGCCTTCATCGGCGACGAAGCTGTCAAGCCCGGCCTCCTTCCAGTGCTGGCGTTCGGCATCGAAGGCCGCCTGCTGCGTCGCCTTGAAGCGGCCGATGGATGCCGCATTCGCCTGCAGCTCCTCATCATAGGTGGCATAGGAGAATTCGGTCTCTTCGATCCTGACAGGATAGCCGCCATGCGGGAAGGCCGCACGCGCCTCCGTCAGCTCCTGATTGCTGACCGGGAAGAAGCGGATCTGGTCGAAGAAGTTCAGGAGCCAGGGCTTGCCTCTGGCAAAGGCCGGCGTTTCCCGCCAGGTGTTCCACACCTGGATGGTGCGGCCGAAGAGCTGATAGCCGCCCGGGCCCTCCATGCCGTAGATGCACATATAGGCCCCGCCGATGCCGACCGCGTTTTCCGGCGTCCAGGTGCGGGCGGGATTGTATTTGGTGGTGACGAGCCGATGGCGCGGGTCGATCGGGGTCGCAACCGGAGCGCCGAGATAGACATCGCCGAGACCCAGAACGAAGTAGCTCGCATCGAAGACGATATCGCGGACGGCCTGTTCGTCGGGAAGACCGTTGATGCGGCGGATGAACTCGATGTTATCGGGGCACCAGGGGGCATTTGGGCGGACGAGTTCCTGATACTTGCGCATGGCAAGCTCCGCATCCGGATCGTTCCACGAGAGCGGCAGATGCACGATCCGGCTCGGCACCTTGACATCCTGTGCCGCCGGCAGCGTCGTCTCGATCTCGGCGAGTAGCCCGAGCAGACGCCGACGCGTCAGCTGCGTGCCGTCATAATGGATCTGCAGCGAGCGGATGCCTGGCGTGAGATCGACGATCCCGGGCAAGCGGGCCTCGGCGACGGCCTGCATCAGCAGATGAACCCGCAGACGGAGCGCGATGTCGAGTGTCATCGGCCCATATTCGACGAGCAGATTGTCGTCGCCCTGGCGGCGATAGACGACCGGGACCGGGCCGTCATTGCTGACGCCGACGATCGGCGAACCCGTCTCTTCCGCGGCCCGTCGCACCGCCGGGCCGGCGACCGGATCTTGCGGCCGGGCCACGGCATGAAAACGGATACGGTCGCCCGGCTTGAACTGCCCCATCTTCCATTGCTCGTCACGCGCAATCACCGCCGGGCAGACGAAACCGCCAAGGCTCGGACCGTCGGGCCCGAGGATGATCGGCATATCGCCGGTGAAATCGATCGCTCCGATCGCATAGGCATTGTCGTGCAGGTTGGACGGGTGAAGCCCCGCCTCGCCACCGTCACGGCGTGCCCAAATCGGGGCGGGGCCGATGAGGCGCACCCCGGTGCGGGCGCTGTTGAAATGCACTTCGTAAGTTGCGGAGAACAGCGTCTCGATATCACCATTCTGAAAGAAATCCGGTGCGCCATGCGGACCGTAGACGACGCCGACATCCCATTCTCGGGACAAGGCCGCCGGCTCGGATGCAGGTTTGGCCGGTTGCACCGGCGCCTGCCGGGCGAAATGCAGCACATGCCCCGTCTTCAGCGTGCCGGTGGCGTTGCCGCCGAATTGGCCAAGGCCGAAAGTCGCCCGCGAACCGAGCACGACGGGCGCGGCAAAACCGCCGGCAGCGGCAAGATAGGCGCGCTGCCCCGGTCCTTCGATCGCACCGACCGACAGCACCTGACCGGCCTGGATCAGGACCGGCTCGTCGTGGGGAAGCCTGATCCCATCGCATGTCATCGCCATCCGCGCCCCGGCAAGGGCGATCGTCTGGTCGGCATAAAATCGCAGCGTCGGACCGGAAACCGTCAGTTCCAGCGCGGCCGTCTCATCGGCATTACCGACCAGCCGGTTGGCATGGCGGAAGGAGCGCTCGTCCATCGGCCCGCTCGGCGGCACGCCGACATGCCACAGGCCGAGCCGGCCCGGCAGCTCCTGAATGCTCGATTGCGCGCCGGGTGCGATAACCTCGACGATATCGGGAACGAAGGCGAAGTCGCGCAGCGCCGTCGTCGCCACCTTGCCGCCGGCAAGCAGTTCGGAAGCGGCGATCGCCCTGAGATAATCGAGATTGGTTTCGATGCCTGAAATCGCTGTCGCGGCAAGCGCTGCCTTCAGCTTCTCGATCGCCGCCGGCCGGTCCTCCGCCGCCACGATCAGCTTGGCAATCATCGGGTCGTAGAAGGGCGTCACCTCGGTTCCCGTCTCGATCCAGCCGTCAATACGGGCATCGCCGGGAAAGACGACCTCGGTCAGCAGGCCGGCGCTCGGGCGGAAATCGGCATGCGGCATCTCGGCATAGATGCGCATTTCGATCGCCGCACCTGTAGGCGTCAGGTCGCTCGCGCCCGACAGCACGTCCTCGCCCGCCGCCTGCCGGATCATCCACTCGACGAGATCGATGCCGAAGACGGCTTCGGTGACGGGATGCTCGACCTGGAGGCGGGTATTGACCTCGAGGAAATAGGATTCCTCGCGCTGGGGATCATAGAT
Source organism: Rhizobium sp. CIAT894 (assembly GCF_000172795.2). Classification (NCBI taxonomy): domain Bacteria; kingdom Pseudomonadati; phylum Pseudomonadota; class Alphaproteobacteria; order Hyphomicrobiales; family Rhizobiaceae; genus Rhizobium; species Rhizobium sp. CIAT894. The sequence continues at coordinate 188,690 of NZ_CP020948.1, read as the reverse complement.
GAATTCGACGGTGCCGGCCGATTCATAGGAGACCGAAGCTCCCAAATCGACCGCCGCCTTGTGCAGCCGTGCCCGTGTTTCCGCCGACAGGCCAGGGGCAGGCGTTTCCTCGACCACCTTCTGGTTTCGCCTCTGCAGCGAGCAGTCGCGCTCTCCGAGCGCGATCACTCTGCCCTTGCCGTCGCCGAAGATCTGCACCTCGACATGGCGGGCTTCGGCAACGAAACGCTCGATGTAGACACGCGCATCGCCGAAGCTGGCTCGCGCCGTCCGCTGCACGCTTTCGAAAGAGGCCTTGAGACCGGCCGCGTCGGCACAGAGCTGCATGCCGATACCACCGCCGCCCGCCGTGCTTTTCAGCATGACGGGATAACCGACGGTCTCGGCGGCCAGGAGCGCCTCTTCGACGCTTCGCAGCAGATCGGTGCCCGGCAGCAGCGGCACGCCGCTCGCTTTTGCCAATTCACGCGCAGTATGCTTCAGGCCGAAAGCCGACAGATGCTCCGGCCGCGGACCGATGAAGGCGATGCCTTCCGCGGCGAGCCGCTCGGCAAAGCCGATATTTTCCGAGAGGAAGCCGTAGCCCGGATGCACGGCCTCGGCACCGGTCGCCTTGCAGGCGGCGATGACGGCATCGACGTTGAGATAGCTTTCTCCAGCGGGCGCCGGGCCGAGGCGCACGGCCTCGTCGGCGAGCAGCGCCGGCTTCGAGAAGCGATCGGCATCGGAATAGACGGCAACCGAGGCGATGCCCATCCTCCTCAATGTCCGGATCACCCGGACGGCGATTTCGCCGCGATTGGCGATGAGAACCTTGGCGAACATCGATCAGTCCTCGCCGTCCCAGATCAGCACCCGGATCGGTGTCGGATCGAAGCCGTTGCAGGGATTGTTGACCTGCGGGCAGTTGGAGATGACGCAGAGCACGTCCATTTCAGCCGTCAGTTCGACATAGTCGCCGGGCGCGGAAATGCCGTCGACGATGGTCATCTCGCCATTCGGCTTGATCGGGACATTCATGAAGAAATTGATGTTCGGCACGATGTCGCGCTTGCTCATGCCGTGCCTAGTCACCTCGAGCACGAAATTGTCGCGGCAGGCATGCAGGTATTTCGTGCCGTGGCCGAAGCGCACCGTGTTGCTTTCGCACGAGCAGGCGCCGGCGGAGGTATCATGGCGGCCGCAGCTGTCGGCCGTCATGACAAGCATGACGTTGCCCTCGTTCGAAATGATCTTCGTGCCGACGCCGATATAGGCGCCACCCTGCGCCCGCATCGTGTCCTGGTTGGAATAGCGCTCGGCAAAATCATCGGCGCGATAAAACAGCGTGTCGATCGCCTGCTGGCCGTAGCTGTCTTCGATGCGGATCGTCTGCCCCTTGCGCACGATGCCGGACCACGGCGCTTCGGCCGGGATGAAATGATCCTGCACGGCGTTTTCGAGGCTGCGTGAAGCTGAAGTCTTGATGAAATCGGTCATCGTCATCCCTCCTCAGGCCAGCATCGCGGCGTTGTTCTCGAAGCCGCGAAGGGCTTCGGCGGTCGCCGTGCGCGCGAGATCGTCGACGGCGGGTGCGGCTGCGCGAAAGCGCGTCACGATGATCGGCTTCGGCGCATAGACCGGATCTGGATCGAGCGGATGCGGGCAATTGGAAAAGCCGACGATCATGTCCATTTCGGCGCGCAGTTCGGCGTAATCGCCGCTGTTGGAAAGCTTGCCGCGCCAGTGGAAGCCACCATCATCGTCGACGCGGACAGGAGCGAAGAGATTGAGGATCGCCGGGATATCACGCCTGGTGAGACCGAGCTTGCCGGCGACGAGCACGAGATTGTCGCGGGTGTTGCGGGTTTTGACGCCAGGATATTTTACGGCGTTCGAGGCCGCTGTCGAGCCGCCCATCAGGCAGTCATGAGCACCGGGACTGTCCTCGATCAGCGAAAACATCACGCGGCCCATATCCGAGAAGATGACGCGTCCCTTGCCGAGGGCGGTCGTCCACTGAACCTTGACCGTATCGACGAGATTGAGCCGCTCGCTCGTGTCAGCGGCGTTCCAGGCGACGAGCGCCACGGTCGATCCGCCGTCGCCCTGATCGATGCGGAGCGCCTCGCCGCGCTTCAGCGCGGTCGACCAGTACCAGCCGCCTGGGATGGTTTCCTGGTGGATGATCGCCGCGGCATCGATGGCGGGAGCGGGCAGGGGGCTCGGCGCCGGCAGAGCCTTCGGCGCGAATTCCAGCCCCTTCTTCTGATCTTCCTCGTAACGCTGCCGGTTGGCTGATATTTCTTCGGGCGAACGCCTGACATGCATCATGGTTTTTCTCCTGACGGACTGGAAGCCGGGTCGTCCCGACGATGGCCCAGAGAAATGACCGGGCCGTCCCGGTCGGGGCTGAAGATGGACGGCGCACCGGCAAGCCGGGGCGGCCAGATGGAAATGTCCTTGGTGATGGTCGCGCCGTAGCGCTCCTTCTCCTCCGGGCGGTCACGCCGGCGCTCGAAGGCGACGACCCGCGTCGCCAGCGTGAAGGCCTCGCGCATGTCGTGCGTCACCATGACGACGGTCATCTGCGTTTCGTGCCAGAGCCGTTTCATCAAGGTATGGATTTCGGCGCGAATGCCGGGGTCGAGCGCCCCGAATGGCTCGTCGAGCAACAGCACTTTCGGCTTCATGATGAGCGCCTGCGCCAGCGCCAGGCGCTGCTGCATGCCACCGGAAAGCTGTGCCGGGTATTTATCCTCGGCGCCGGCAAGGCCGACTTCGCCGATCAACCGCCGCGCCTCGTCGACCGCGCTGCGGCGGGTAGCGCCGAAAAGCTTTGCCTTGTAGCGCGCCGCGGAAAATTCGCGGCCGAGCAGCACATTGCCGAGCACGGTCAGATGCGGGAAGACGGAGTAGCGTTGGAAAACGACGCCGCGATCCGGCCCTGGCTCGAGCGGCAACGGTTCACCGTCAAGCCGTATAGTGCCCCGCGTCGGTCGCTCCTGGCCAAGCAGCATGCGCAGGAAGGTCGTCTTGCCGCAGCCGGACGGGCCGACAAGGGCGACGAAGGCGCGCGAGGCGACGGTCAGCGACACGTTCTCAAGCACGATCTGGTCGCCATATTCCTTCCAGACCCTTTCGATCACCAACTCGCTCATGCCTGCTTCTCCAGCTCCGACCAGGGGAAGAGAGCGATGCGGATGCGATCGAGAATGTAATTCATGACCACAGCGAGCAGGGTGATCCAGACGACATAGGGAAAGATCACGTCCATGGAGAGGTAGCGGCGCACGAGGAAGATGCGGTAACCGAGGCCGGAATCCGACGAGATCGCCTCTGCCGCGATCAGGAACAGCCAGGCAGGGCCGAGCTGAAGCCGGAGACAGGTGATCAGCCGCGGCAGGATCTGCGGCAACACGACGCGAAGGCCGATCTGCCACGAGGAGCCGCCGAGTGTTTCAGCCTTGACGATCTGTTCGCGCGGCAGTTCCAGCGCCTTCAGCGCGAGGTCTCGGATCATCGTCGGCGCAACGCCGATGGCGATTAGCGCGATCTTGGAGGCTTCCCCAAGCCCCATGGCGATGAAGAGAATCGGCAGCAGCGCCAGCGGCGGCACCATCGAGATAACGGCGACGAATGGGGAGAGCAGCGCCCGGAGGTACGGCAGCATGCCGATCAGCATGCCGATGACGAGGGCGGTGACGGTGGAAATGCCGAGGCCGGCAAACAGCCGCACCAGGCTCGCCGCCGTATCGGACCACAGCAGGTATTCGCCGGTGCGCGGATCGGCGACGAAGACCAGGCGATTGATCGCATCGGCGAAATCTGCGAAGCCCGGCAGCAGCTTGTCATTGGCGTTTTCCGCCAGTCGCGCCGCCGAGCCGAAAACATAGGCGACGATCAGCAGCACGAAGGGCAGCAGCGTCAAAGCAAGCTGCGCACCCCGGCTCGGCCTCGTGTTGATCCAACGCATGAGAGAAGCTCCGCTGATGAAAGATGGCGGCGTGGGCAACCCACGCCGCTCTCGAAGATTGCTCAGAGCGAAGCGTCGGCGGCCGCCTTCATGTAGGTCTCGGTAAAGCGCAGCTTGACGTTGCCGCTGTCGCCGAGAACCTTGCCATCCGGCATTTCGATGCCGATCACATCAGCGGACGGCGCGCCGCTGCCGAGCAGACCCTTTTCGAACAGGAAGGTGCGGACGAGATCCATCGTCTTCGGCAGGCTGCCCGACGCGGTAAAGGCAACCGCATCGGCCGGCTTGGCAAACAGCTTGGTGGCGGCAAGCTGGGATTCGAAGCCCTTGAGATCCGTGCCCGACGCCTGGCCCATCGCCTCGCGCGCGGCCTTGCCGTCGGCGCTGTCTGATGTCAGCAGCGCTGCCGTCTCATACCAGATGCCTGCAAGCGCCTTGCCGAAATTCGGGTTGTCCTTCAGCACGCCGGTGTTGGCGACCATCAGGTCGATGATCTCGCCCGGCACCTGCGAACTGTCGAAGACCTTCTTGGCCGTGGGGTCCTCGAGGATGGTCGAGACCAGCGGATTCCAGGTGACGACAGCGGTCACGTCAGCCGTCTTGTAGGCGGCGACCATGTCGGCATCGGAGGTGTTGACCACTTTGACGTCGCGCTCGGTCATCTTGATGCTTTCGAGCGCGCGGGCCAGCAGATAGTGCGAGACGGAGAATTCGACGAGATTGACGTTCTGGCCCTTGATGTCGGCAAGGCTCGCCTTGTCTTTCAGGATGACCGCGTCATTGCCGTTCGAGAAGTCGCCGACGATCACGGCCGTCGTGTCGACACCGCCGGCTGCCGGGATTGAGAGGCCGTCCATATTGGTGAGCGTCACGGCGTCGAATGCGCCGGCCGTATACTGGTTCATCGATTCGACGTAGTCGTTGAATTGGGTGACCTCGATCTTGATGCCGTATTTGTCAGCCCATTTCTTGACGATGCCGTGATCGGCGGCATAGCCCCAGGGCATCCAGCCGACATAAATCGACCAGGCAACCTTGAAATCGGTCTTCTGTTCGGCGTTCGCGATGGAGCCGAGGCCCAGCGCCAGGGATGCCGTCAGTGCGGTGATGGAAAGAAGCTTCGAAAAAGTCTGCATTGAAATTCCCCTTTTGCTTTTCATCAAAAGGGATCGGCAATGACCATCGTGCCGCCAATCCCTTGGCTTACGAGGTCTCCCGGGTTTTTATCCCGCCGTGCACCCGGCAGGATGTCTCCCCTGCCGGTGGCAGCTCTCGGACCAGTCACGCCTTGCGACGCCGGAACCCTAGCCACCAACTCTGCAAATATCGAAGCAAGCGGCGTGCCAGGTTCCAAATCGTTGATTTCACTGGAGGCATCATGGCGCCGCCCGTGGCGACATCGCATGGTGCATGCACTTGCGCAAAAAATGTGCGCAGCCTGCCGTCACCATAGGCTGGTTTTTTGCTCGGAAGAAAGAGGCGGGGGCGCAGCGAATCTGAAAGGTTGCGGCACTTCAGTTCTGGAAGGCGCCGGCGGGCACCGTCGTCACCAGCCGGATATCCCGGCGGAAGTCCGATGGCGACATGCCGGCGATATGGCGGAACGATTTGTTGAAGGCGCTGATCGAGCCGAAGCCGCTGTCCATCGCCACCTGCAACACATTGGCGCCCTCGCTCATCAGCATCGCCTGGGCGCGCGATAGCCTGAGCAGCGTCACATATTTGCTGATCGTCATGCCGGTCGATCGCTTGAACAGATTCATTGCATATTTCGGGTGCAGATCGGCGGCGCGGGCGATGTCGACCGAATCGATGTCCTGCAGGAAATTGGCGGCGATGAAATCGCACATGCGCGCGACGCTGCGCGAGGAATTCGGATGCGGCTGGTCGCCTTCCAGGCTCGCGACCGTCTTCGATGTCGTCATCGAATAGGGTTCGAGCGCAATGCGCTCGATGCGCAGTAGCAATTCATCAACGGCATGCTGGGCCTTGGCCGAATCGCCCGACTTGGAATAGCGGAACCAGCGCGTGAAGTTTTCGTTGTCGGCAGCATCGGTTGCTGAAGTCAGCAGCGTCTCGCCCTTCATCAGCCGGCTGGAAATGCTGATCGGCAGACGCAGCCGGAAGAAATAGATGAGCGGCAAATGGGCGCCGGCATAGAGCGAATCATCAGAGGATTCGTCCATTTGATGCGGCTGCCCACCCCAGAAGAGGCACATTTCGCCGGCGTTCAGTCGGAATTCGTGGTCGCTCATCCGGTAATGAACAGTGCCCCGCATCACGTAATTGACCTCGACCTGCGCATGCCAGTGCGGCATGGCCATGACGAGCGGATGGGCATGAAACATCTGCAGCGTCGTCGGCGAACCCTCAATGCTGCTGGCGCCGGGCCGGTAGATTGCTCGCGTGCCGATCTTACTTTCCGCCAAATCCATGTTCCCTTTTTAGGAGACAGCCGCTCCTTTGCGGATAGTCTAACCGCGTTCGTGAAAGATCGGCAATTGAAAAGGGAGGATTTTCAATGCGCTTCAAACTTCTCGCTGCAACAGCAGCTGCCGCACTGCTTGCTTCCGGCTCTGCCTTTGCAGAACCGGCCAATCTCACCATCTGGAGCTGGAATGTCGCCGCATCGGCGTTGAAGTCCACGCTTCCAGGCTTCAACAAACAGTTTCCCGATATCAAGGTGACCGTCGAGGACCTTGGAAACAGCCAGGTCTTCGACAAGACGCTTGCCGCCTGCGCTGCCGGCGGCGACGGCCTGCCCGATATCGTCAGCATCGAGAATTTCGAAGCTGAAATCTTCTGGAGCCGCTTCCCGGATTGTTTCGCCAATCTGAAGGAGCTCGGCTACACCGCCGATATCCAGGCAAAATTCCCCGACTTCAAGCGCACCGAGCTTGAGGTTGGCGATGTCGCCTATGCCATGCCGTGGGATTCCGGCCCTGTCGCCGTCTTCTATCGCCGCGACCTCTACGAAAAGGCCGGCGTCGATCCGAGCACGATCAGCACGTGGGACGATTTCATCGCCGCCGGCAAGAAGATCTCCGCCGCCAATCCCGGCACCGTCATGGCCCAGGCAGACTTCAACGGCGACAGCGAATGGTTCCGCATGATCGCCAACGAACAGGGCTGCGGCTATTTCTCGACCGACGGCCAGAACATCACCATCAACCAGCCGGCCTGCGTCGCCTCGCTGCAAAAGGTGAAGGAGATGAAGGATGCCGGCACGCTGACGGCGGCCAACTGGGACGAAAAGATCCAGGCCAATACCGCCGGCAAGGCGGCGAGCCAGCTCTATGGCGGCTGGTATGAGGGCACCGTGCGCTCGACCTCACCCGATCTCAAGGGCAAGTGGGGCGTCTACAAGATGCCGAGCCTGACGGCCGATGGCCCGCATGCGGCCAATCTCGGTGGTTCGTCGCTCGCAATTTCCGCAACCTCCGCCAACAAGGAAGCTGCCTGGAAATTCGTCAACTACGCCCTCGGCACCAATGAGGGTCAGGTGACCATGCTGAAGGAGTTCGGCCTGGTTCCGTCGCTGCTTTCGGCAGAGAAGGATCCCTTCGTCAACGAGCCGCAGCCCTATTGGGGCGGCCAGAAAGTCTGGGCCGATATCCTGGCGACGCTGCCGAAGATCGTACCGAGCCGCGGCACTGCCTTCCAGAGCGATGCCGAAGCCATCTTCAAGGCAACGCAGACGAAGTTCTTCGCCGGCGGTTATCCCGACGCCAAGGCTGCTCTCGACGACGCCGCCAAGCAGATCGCTTCGGCGACCGGCCTCCCGGTCGCGCAATGAATGACGATGCCGGGCGCTTCAGGCGCCCGGCTTTCCGTTCATTGTGAGGAGAAGGCCCGATGCCGTTCAGAACCCGGAGCGCCTATGCGTTCCTCGCCCCTTATCTGCTGGTCTTTGCCGCCTTCTGGGTCTGGCCGATCATCGATTCATTCCTGATTTCCTTTCAGAACACCCGCATCAATCCGTGGAAATACAGTTTCCAGGCGAATTGGGGCCGGCTCTTCTACGACCCGGCATTCTATAACGCCCTTTACAACACGCTGATCATCCTGGTGATCCAGGTGCCCGTCATGATCGCGCTTGCGACCGTCATGGCGGTGCTGCTCAATTCGCCGCTCCTGAAAGCGCGCCCGCTCTTCCGCTTCGCCTTCTTTGCGCCCGTCGTCGTCGGCGAGGTCGCCTATGCCGCCGTATTCCGGCTGATGTTCAGCCTCGATTTCGGCATCATCAACAAGCTGATCTCCGCTACCGGCCTCAGCCCGATATCGTGGTTCGACAATGCCAATGCCGCCATGGCGCTGATCATCCTCGCCGTCACATGGCGCTGGGCCGGCTATAACGCCATCATCATCCTTGCCGGCCTGCAGTCGATTCCCGACGATGTCTACGAGGCGGCGACACTCGACCGGGTGAGCAAGGTCCAGCAGTTCTTTCATATCACCCTGCCGCTTCTGAAACCGATCATCCTCTTCTGTGTCGTGCTGTCGGTGATCGGCACCATGCAGCTCTTCACCGAGCCCTTCCTCATCACCAATCGCGGCGGTCCGGGCGGCGGCACGGAAACGCTCGGCCTCTTCCTTTACCGCCAGGGCTTCACCTCGCTGAACTTCGGCTATGCCTCGGCAATTGCCTATACGATGGCGGCCATTGCCGTGGTCATCTCGCTTCTCAATCTCTGGGTCGGGAGGGATCCCAAATGAAATCCAAATCGCAATCCCTCCTCATGCGCCAGATCGCCCTGCACGCCGTGCTCGCGCCGCTGGCGCTGATCTGGCTGTTTCCGCTGTGGATGATGTTCGTCTTCTCCACGATGCCCGACAACGGCATCTTCAGCCCCGACATCGTGCTCTGGCCGTCGACCAACTTCGTCGCGAATTTCAAGAACCTGCAGGCCGATACCGATTTCATCGGCGCAATGACGATCTCCATCGGCGTCGCGCTCATCTATACTTTCCTGTCGGTACTGCTGACCTCGATGGCGGGCTGGGCGCTGGCGCGTTACCGTTTCGTCGGCCGCTCCGTCGTCATCGCCATCATCCTCGGCACGATCACGCTGCCTTTCTCGGTGGTCGTCATCCCGCAATTCATCATGGTGGCGCGCGAGTTCAGGCTCGCCAACACCTGGGTGGCGCTGATCGTGCCGCCGCTCTTCAATTCGCTCGGCGTGCTGTTCATGCGGCAATCCTTCTCGATGATGCCGGGTGAACTCTTTGATGCGGCCCGTGTCGAAGGCGTCAAGGAATGGCAGATCTTCCTGCGCATCGCCCTGCCGCTGGCGCGGCCGACCATGGCGGCGCTGGCTATCATTCTCTTCCTTCATTCGTGGAATAACTACCTCTGGCCGCTGCTGATCAATTCCAAACCGGGAATGATGACGGCGCCGGTGGCATTGGGCACGCTGATCGGCCTCACCAAGGTCTCATGGGGCGGCATCATGGCAGGCGCGGTGCTGCTGACGGCGCCGATCCTCGTCGTCTTCGTGGCTCTCCAGCGCCATTTCATCGCCGGCATCGCGGCCGGCGCAATCAAATAATCGGGGAGGCCGCATGGCAGAGCTTTCACTCACCAACATCATCAAGCGTTTCGGCGGCTTCGAGATCATCCACGGCGCCAATCTGGAGGTGAAGGACGGCGAATTCGTCGTCTTCGTCGGTCCTTCCGGCTGCGGCAAGTCCACGCTGCTCAGGATGATCGCCGGTCTCGAGGACATCACCTCAGGCGAGCTTCGGATCGGCGGCAGGGTCGTCAACGACGTCGAGCCGGCCGACCGCGGCATCGCCATGGTCTTCCAGTCCTATGCACTCTATCCGCATCTGACCGTCGAAGAGAATCTGAGCTTCGGCCTGCGCATGAACGGCAATCCAAAGGCCGATACCGAGCGGCGTGTGCGTCATGTCGCCGAGATCCTGCAGATCACCGAGCTGATGAAGCGGCGGCCGAAGCAGCTTTCTGGCGGTCAGCGCCAGCGCGTCGCGATCGGCCGCGCCATCGTGCGCGAACCTGAGGTCTTCCTGTTCGACGAGCCCTTGTCGAACCTCGATGCCGAACTGCGCGTGCAGATGCGCGTCGAAATCTCCAGGCTGCATAAACAGCTCGGCACGACGATGATCTACGTCACCCACGACCAGACGGAAGCGATGACGCTTGCCGACAGGATCGTCGTGCTGCGCGCCGGCAATATCGAGCAGATCGGCGCGCCGCTCGACCTTTACGACGACCCGGCCAACCAGTTCGTCGCCGGCTTTGTCGGCTCGCCAAAGATGAATTTCCTCAAGGCCGTGGTGGTCGAGGCCCAGCCGGGCAGGGCGGTGATCGCGCTGGAAAGCGATGCCAATACGCGCCTGCCGCTGCCCATTGCCGATCCCGTCGAAGCCGGCGCGAAGGTGACGCTCGGCATCCGTCCCGAACATTTCGTCGATGCAGGTGCTGGCGATGCCGATCTCACCGTCGCCATCGACGTTGCCGAGCATCTCGGCAACACCAGCTACATCTATGCCGCCATTGGCAGCGAGCAGCTGATCATCGAGCGGCCGGAATCGCGCACAACAGGCAATCGCGAGACGCTGACCGTCGGCCTTCCCGCCCGCCACACATTCCTTTTCGACGGCGCCGGCAAACGGCTTCGCTAGAACAGGATGATTTTAGGTCGACCCGGCCTAAAATCTGAATCCTGTTCTAAATTAAATAGTTAGAGCATGATGTCGTCCAAAACCCGCTCACACTTTTCGACATCATGCTCTGGTCGCAATCCCAAGGCAGAAAGACGAAAGAGGTTTCCATGACTTCCGATCAACCGATCCGCTGGGGCATTATCGGCCCCGGCACCATCGCCCGCACCTTTGCGGATGGCGTCGCCCACTCGCGCACCGGCAAGCTGGTGGCGATCGCTACCCGCAATCCTTCCAAGCCTGGCCTTGCCGAAAACTTCCCCGGCGCCCGCATCGTCAACGGCTACGAAGCGCTGCTTTCCGACCCCGAGGTCGATGCGGTCTATATTTCCGTACCCCATACCGGCCATGCCGAATGGGCAATCAAGGCCGCCCGCGCCGGCAAGCATATCCTGGTGGAAAAGCCGATCGCGCTTTCGGCCTATGATGCTGAGGCGGTTTACTACGAAGCCAAGAAGGCCGGCGTCTTTGCCGGCGAGGCCTTCATGTACCGGGTGCATCCGCAGACGGAGAAGCTGGTCGAACTCATCAAGAGCGGCGTCATCGGCACGCTGCGCATCATTCGCTCGAGCTTCGGCTTCAATATGGGCAGCTACAGGCCGGAACACCGGCTGTTCGCCAACGATACCGCCGGCGGCGGCATTCTCGATGTCGGCGGCTATCCGGTCTCGATGGCGCGGCTGATCGCGGGCGCTGCGGAAGGCAAAGCCTTCCTCGAACCGGAAAAGGTTTCGGGCGTCGCCCATCTCGGAGAAAGCGGCGTCGATGAATGGGCGTCGGCAGTGCTCAAATTCCCGAACGAGATCATCGCCGAAGTCTCCTGCTCGATCATGGCACAGCAGGACAATGTGCTGCGCATCATCGGCTCCGAGGGCCGGATCGAAGTCGCCGACTTCTGGTTCGCCTCGGGCCACAAGGGGGGCGTCGGCAAGATCGAGATCTTCAAGGGCGGCAAGCAGGAAACCGTCGAGGTCAAGGAAGATCGCTGGCTCTATTCCTTCGAAGCCGATGCGGCGGGCGATGCCATCCGCGCCGGCAGAACCGAATTCACCTCTCCCGGCATGAGCTGGGCGGATTCGATCGGAAATCTGCGTGTGCTCGACCAGTGGCGCGCCTCGGTCGGCCTCGAATACGGCGTCGAAAAGGCGGCAAAGCGCACGGCCAACATATCAGGCGGCGCGGTCACGCGCGGCAGCAGCATTCCGAAGCGCCAGATACCCGGTATCTCCAAGCCGGCCTCGGTCGTCACGCTCGGCTTCGAATTCTTCCCGAATTTCGCCGCCGCCTCGCTGACGCTCGACGCCTTCTATGAGGCCGGCGGCAATGCCTTCGATACGGCTTTTGTCTATGGAGCCGGCAAAACGGAGGCGATTTTCGGAGACTGGCACACCAGCCGCAAGGTGCCGCGCGAAGAGATCGTGCTGATCGGCAAGGGCGCGCATTCGCCGCTCTGCTATCCTGATATGATCGCCAAGCAGCTCGACCAGTCGCTCGCCCGGCTGAAAACCGACTATGTCGACATCTATTTCATGCATCGCGACAATACCGACGTGCCCGTCGGCGAATTCGTCGACGCCATGGATGCCGAGGTCAAACGCGGCCGCATCCGCGGCATCTTCGGCGGTTCGAACTGGACACGGGCGCGTTTCGACGAAGCGATCGCCTATGCAGAGAAAACCGGCAAGGCGGCGCCGGCAGCACTTTCCAACAATTTCTCGCTTGCCGAGATGCTCGATCCGATCTGGGCCGGCTGCGTCGCCGCCTCCGATGACGACTGGAAGAAATGGCTGAACGAGAAACAGATCCCGAATTTCGCCTGGTCCAGCCAGGGCCGCGGCTTCTTCACCGACCGCGCCGGCCGCGACAAGAAGGATGACGAGGAGATCGTACGGGTCTGGTATTCCGAGCGCAATTTCGGACGCCGCGACCGCGCCATCGAGCTCGCCAACAAGCTCGGCCGCAATCCGATCCATATCGCGCTCGCCTATGTGATCGCTCAGCCTTTCCCGGTCATTCCGCTGATCGGGCCGCGCACCGTCGCCGAACTGGAAGACAGCCTTTCGGCGCTCGACATCAAGCTGACGCCCGATCAGGTGAAATGGCTGGAAGGCTGATGCAATGCAATGGGCGCGGTGCGAGCCGCGCCCTTTGCATTTCTAGGGGCTCTGTGGGCATGTCTGCACTAATACCCGCTGAGGGTTAGCGCGGATTGTCCTGAATCGTTCGAGGGGGCGGTTAATTTTGTTCCAAAGGTAGTCGCCGATAAGCGCGATATAAATTAATGGGACAAAAGCCCGCCGCCGTACCTCCCCTGCGTTCCGGCCGCAAGCGGTGACGATCGCGTCAGGGCCATGCCGAGCCATCGAGACGGGGCGTCTCCCCTTATCAATCCCTGTCAGCTTGCCGGATTGCGCGCCGTGACGATCCACGCCGCGCCGTCGATCATCACCGACCGCTCACCGGGGCAGCCCGCGAAGGCGGCACGAACCGCGGCCGAGGCGCGGGCGCGGATGTCGTCGGGCTGATCAGCGAGAGCGCGCGCCAGCGGGCCGACCTCGAGTGTCATCTCCACCGCGTCGTCGATCGCCGCGTCCCGCGTCCCGCCCTCGCCGAACGGGATGGAGGCATCGAAGGGCGCGATAGCGATATCGGTGAAGCCAGCCGCCGTCAGAATACGCGCCACCCGCCCCTGATCGCCGAACGAGAACGGGCCGGGCGCTTCGGGATCGGGCGGCGCCGTCGGCGGGAGGATGCCCTTCATCGCGCCCATCGGCAAGCGCACCCAATCGTTCTCGGCCATGCCCCGCCAGCAGACGAAAGCGACCCGCCCGCCCGGCTTGAGCGCACGGCGCATATGGGCGAACGCCCCTGTCGGATCGTCAAAGAACATCACTCCGAAGCGCGAGAACAGGATGTCGAACGCGCCCTCGGGCAACTCGGTGCTGCTGGCGTCGGCCACCTGGAACAAGACCGGCGTGTCCTGCGGAGCTAATACGCGCGCTCTGCCGATCAGCGGCTCGGATATGTCTACGCCCAGCACTTGGCCCCCCGCGCCGACGCGGGCGGCCAAAGCCAGGCTAGACGCTCCCGCGCCGCAGCCGACGTCCAGCACGCGCTCACCCGTGGCGGGCGCGGCGGCTTCGATCGCGGCCTGGCCGAACACCACCATCATGGCATCGAGCCGGGCCTGGTAAGCGACCCAGCGCTCCCCGCTTTGGCCATTCCAGTCAGCTACCTGATAAACATTTTCCTCTGCCATGCCATATCCTTGTTCTGATCCATTCTTGACTAGGCTATCCGCCCGCGTGGTCGCTGCCACGGTGCGCGGCGATGAACATGGCGACGGCCGAGCGGCAATAGGATTCGATTTCGTTGTCGTCCTCTGCTCTTGCCTGATCGAAGCGCGCAATAATCAGGAGATCGGATCCTTTGATAAGCGCGCCAAACAAGCGGGCGGACTGAAGAGGATCGGGCACGTTCAGAACCGCCTTCGCGTGCAACTGACGCAACACGGCCTCGATTTGCGCGATGACATGGGCGGGGCCGGCTTCGTAATAGAGCTTGCTCAACGACTTTTGATTCGTCTTGTCGGCCATGACCATGGCTTCGACACTGCGGACGTCCGGGCTCAACAGCGTGCGAAGCAGGGATGATCCCACCGCCATGAGCTGCTCTTCGGCCGAACCGTCGACCCCTTCAAAAAGGGCTTGTGGTGCAAACTGATGGCAGCGGGCGGCGACGGCCGCGCCGAACAGCGCCTCCTTGCTCTCGAAGTGCCGATAGATGCTGAGCTTGGATATCTTCGCGCGCTGGGTGACCTTGTCCAAGGTCGTCGCTTGAAAACCCAATTCCACAAAGAGTTCGTATGCTGCGTCGACTATCGTTTGGCCAAGCGCCTCGTTGACTGGCCGGCCGCGCCGGCCTCGACTATTTTCGGTCACGACTATTAAGATCCTTGACAGTATCGTTATTCACGTTTACGATACCATGCAGTATCTGAAATATGCAAGCCAAAGAACGGATTTTATCCTGTCCCTCAGATCGAGTTTCTCTAAGCCGCTTGGCCATATCGATGCGTATCGGTGGACGAGACGCGCCACGGCTCAGCCAATCACACTCTCTCAACAGCACGGAGCTTATCACCATGGATGACGTCATCATCATCGGCGGCAGCTTTGCCGGCCTCGCCGCTGCCCTGCAACTCGGCCGTGCCCGCCGCAAGGCCACCATTCTCGATACCGGCCTGCCGCGCAATCGTTTCGCCGGCCACTCGCATGGTCTGCTCGGCCACGATCACAAGCCGCCGCTGGACATCCTGGCCGAGGCGCGGCAGCAGTTGGCGCGTTATCCTACTGTCAAGCTGGTCAATGCCCGAGCCGACAGCATCTCCGGCGCCATCGACGACTTCTCCGTCCTCACTGGCGATGGCGAAAGTCTTGGAGCGCGCCGCCTGATCCTGAGCTACGGCGTTGCCGACCAGATGCCTGATGTTCCCGGTTTTGCCGAAAGCTGGGGCACGTCCATCGTGCCCTGCCCCTATTGCGATGGCTTTGAAGTCGCCGACCAGCATTGGGGCCTCGTCTGGTCCGGTCCGCCGTCGCACAATTATGTCAGGCTGTACCAGGATTGGACCGACACGTTGACGGTCTTCGCCGATGGTCACGACATTGCACCCGATATCCGCGCCGATCTGGCGCGCCGCAACATACCTGTCGTTGATGGCCGGATCGCCGAAATCGCGCATCACCGGGGCCATATCACCACCGTTAATCTCGAGGGCGGCCGCAATGCCGGGGTCGATATCCTGTTCGCGCATCCGCGCAACAAGCCGTCCTCAAGCCTGCATGAATCACTGGGCCTCGCCACGGTCAATACGCCCTTCGGCATCGCCCTCAAGGTCGACGAGCGCCGCGAAACCAGCATGCCGGGCATCTACGCTGCCGGCGATCTCGCAAACCCAGCCATGAACTCGGTCACCACGGCAATATCGCAAGGCGCGACGGCAGGTATCTCCGCCCAGCAGTCGATGTTGGTTTGAGAGCACAGATCCCCTTCTCCGCAGGGCTATCGCATATGAGCGATAAGGGAGATAAGGAACTGATCGTCCCATCCCGCCTTTTTGATTTTGCGTCGGATGGATGCCTTATCTGGGTGGGATCGGATGAGGTTGAGGGCGATCTTGCGCAGCAGTGCGATGTTTGCCGGCCCGTGATCCTTTCTGTTTCTGGCGGCATCCTCGCGGAACTGGACGTCGAGCACCCAATGCAGTTTGTTTTCGATCTCCCAATGGGTTCGGGTCACCTCGATGAGGGCGGCGGCCGACATGACCGTGGAGAGCAGGAAGTAGCGGACATGGCTGGTCAGGCGGCCATCGGCATGGCGGCTGGTGGCCTCGACGGAGCCGATGGCTTGCAGGCCGGGAAAGTCAATATCATCGACGGCGACGATGCTGGCGCGGCGGCTGTCGATGCGATCATGGTCGTTCTCGGCGGCGGTCTGGATGCTGTCGAGCGGCTCGATATCGTCAAGGCGGGCAATCGCCTGGGCCAGCAGGCCGGGTTGGTTGCCTTTCAGCGCCAGGGCATAGTCGCCGCCGGTGGCCAGGATGGCGCGGGCCGTGTCGGCGCGGCAATGCAGAGCATCGGCCGTGACGATGGCGCCTTCGAGCGACAGAAGCGCAAGCGCCTTGAGCACGCCTTGCACCTCGTTGCGGCGCGGTGCGGTCTGTTGGCCGATGACCAGGCCGCAACCGGCGGCCCAGACGTTGACGAGGTGCAGCGGCGTCGCCTTGGCACCGCGCTTATAGGCGCCGCGCACCGCTTTGCCGTCGACCGCCACCACGCCTTCGATGCCTTTTGCAAAGGCTTCGGTAAAGCGGCGGAAGGCGGCTTCGAAGGCATCCGGATTGAGGCAGCGGAATACGGTGGAGAACGTGTCATGGCTGGGAATGCCGTAGGGCAGCGGCACGATCGTCTTGAGCCACCTCTTCTTGGAGATGCCGAAGTCGGCCATGTCGGCACAGCTTTCGGCGCCGCAGACGATCGCGGCAATGGCAATGAACAGGATCGACATCAGCGGATGGCGCGTATTGCGCCCCCGAGGGTCGGGCAAAGCTTTAAAACAGGCGGCAAATCGATCCATCCGACCCTCCAAATCAACAGAGAGCCTTTGAATCGATCTGCCTCAATAAAACAACTGCTTACCGCCTATATGCGATTCCCCTGCCCTTCTCCGGGTGCCGCGGGCTATCATATTTTGGAGGTTGCGGGCAGCGGACGGATCGGGCGCTCTACCTCGTTAAGACCTCCGGCCGCAATCGTGTGGTTACGGAGGCAGCTGCCGGGCGGCGCCGCCAGCATGATGCCGAAAAGTGTGAGCGGTTTTCTCATGACATCATGCTCTAACTCTTTAATTTAGAACAGGATTCAGATTTTGGGCCGACCGGGCCTAAAATCATCCTGTTCTAGCCCCGCAACCTTCGTGCACTTGCGTAGCCGCGCTGTCGATTACGTCCGAGGCCAGAGTATGGTTTTCCCAGGGCGCACCGCTCCCATGAGCCCATATCACGCTCACCGGCGACTAAAGCCAGTCCGTGCGAACCGCTTCAATCCAAACAACTTCAATTCCCTTAGCGGGTATTATTGTAGAAATGCCCACGGAGCCCCTTTCTACTTGCGCGTCTCGGGCGCCTTCTTCCTGGCTGCATCGTCCATCAGCTCATACCACATGGCGTTGAGGACAGCGAAGGCGGCCGCCAGCGGCAGGCCGAGAATCCATGCGAAATACCACATTGTTTCATCTCCCTCAGTAAGCGTGACTGTTCTTGTCGGTGATGGATTTCTCGTCGACCTTGCCCCACAAAACCTTGTAGACCCAGGCGGTGTAGGCAAAGATGATCGGCAGGAAAATTGCCGACACCACGAGCATGATGAACAGCGTCATATGGCTAGAGGATGCATCCCAGACCGTCAGGCTTGATCGCGGATCGAGCGAGGAGGGCAGGATGAACGGGAACATCGAGAGACCGACCGTCGAGATGATGCCTAAGATCGCAAGCTTGCTGAAGAGCAGCGTCATCACCTCACGCCTTGCCCGCATGGCGATGAAAGCCAATGCCGCCCCCACAAGGCCGAGGACGGGCGCGACGATCGTCCAAGAATGGGCGCCGTAATTGGCAAGCCAGGCGCCCTTTTCGATCACCACCGTTTTCAGCAGCGGATTGGAAGGTCCGATTGGGCTGATATCGCTGGTGATACGGTAGCCGTCGACCCCGATCCACAGGAAGAGGCCCCCGAGGGCAAACATCACGATGGTAACAAGGGCGGCGATGCTGCCATAGCTCCTCGCCCGCTCAGCAACCGGGCCGCTCGCCTTCAACACCATCCAGGCGGCACCGTGCATCGTCAGCATGGCCAGGGATAGCAGGCCGCAAAGCAACGCATAGGGGTTGAGCAGGGCAAAGAACGAGCCTTCGTAGAAGATCCGCATATCGTCGGCGAAGCGGAACGGTACGCCCTGCAGCACGTTGCCGACGGCAACGCCGAAGATCAGCGCCGGCACGAAGCCGCCGATGAAGAGCGCGCAGTCCCAGCCGTTGCGCCAGCGGGCACTTTCCCGCTTCGACCGGTATTTGAAGCCGACCGGGCGCAGGATGAGCGCGAAAAGGATCGCGAACATCGCGAGATAGAAGCCCGAGAAGGAGACCGCATAGAGCGGCGGCCAGGCGGCGAAAATGGCGCCGCCACCGAGGATCAGCCAGACCTGATTACCTTCCCAGGTGGCGCCGATGGTGTTGATCGCCACGCGCCGTTCCGTATCGGTCCTGGCGACGAAAGGCAGAAGCGTGCCGACGCCGAGATCGAAGCCGCCTGTCGTCGCAAAGGCGATCAGCAGAACACCCAGCAGCAGCCACCAGATGACACGCAGGGTTTCATAGTCGATGAGTTCGTGAAGGATCATGACAGGTCACTCCGCAGCCGGGACGAGGGTTTCGGAAATAAGCACGGCTTCCGGCTCGTCGTCCGGCTCCGGGCCTTGGCCGATCGCCTTGAGCATCAGGCTCATCTCGATGACGATCAGCACCGTGTAGAGCGCGGCAAAACCGATGATCGTCAAAAGCACGGTGCCGGCGCCGAGGCTGGAGACGGCAGCCGCGGTCGGTAGCACGCCTTCGATTACCCAGGGCTGGCGGCCGAATTCGGCAACGACCCATCCAAGCTCGATGGCGACCCAAGGCAGCGGGATCGCCAGTACGGCAATCCGCAGTAGCAGCGGGTATTTGTCGAGATGGCGGCGCGCCGACAGCCAGAAGAAGGTTGATGTCAGCAGGATGAAAAAGATGCCGAGGCCGACCATGATGCGGAAGGACCAGAAGAGCGTCGGCACGTGCGGGATCGTATCGCGCGCGGCCTGGACGATCTGCGCGTCGGTCGCCTGGCGCGGATCGTCGACATAGCGCTTCAGAAGAAGGGCGTAACCGAGATCCTCGAAAGAGCTGCGTACTTCCTGGGCTACCTGATCCTGGGCGGGTGCGGCGCGGATCTGCATCAGCGCGTCGTAAGCCTTGATGCCGTCGCGGATGCGGGTTTCGGCCTGCTGTTCGAGCTTGTCGATACCGGGGATTTCCGTCGTCAGCGACCGTGTGCCGATCAAGCCCATGACCCAAGGGATATGCACGGCGAAATGTGTTTCACGCGCTTCCTGGTCGGGGAAACCGAAGGCGGTGAAGGCGGCCGGAGCAGGCTCGGTCTTCCACATGCCCTCGATCGCGGCGAGCTTCATCTTCTGGTTCTCGGTCGCGAGATAACCGCTCTCATCGCCAAGCACGACCACCGACAGCGCCGAGGCGAGGCCGAAGGAGGCGGCAACCGTCATCGAGCGCTTGGCCAGCTCGATATGCCCGCCCTTGATCACATACCAGGCCGAAACACCAAGCACGAAGATCGAGGCGCAGACATAACCCGCCGAGACCGTGTGGACGAATTTCGCCTGGGCGACGGGATTGAAGACCACGTCGAAGAAGCTTGTGATCTCCATGCGCATCGTCTGCGGATTGAGCGCCGATCCCACCGGGTTCTGCATCCAGCCATTGGCGATGAGGATCCAGAGGGCGGAAAAATTCGAGCCGAGCGCCACAGCCCAGGTGGCGACGAGATGGCCGACCTTCGACAGCTTGTCCCAGCCGAAGAAGAACAGGCCGACGAAGGTCGCCTCGAGGAAGAAGGCCATCAACCCTTCGATCGCCAGCGGCGCGCCGAAGATATCGCCGACATAATAGCTGTAGTAACTCCAGTTCATGCCGAACTGGAATTCCATGACGATGCCGGTGGCGACGCCGATCACGAAATTGATGCCGAACAGCGTGCCCCAGAATTTCGTCATCTGTCGCCAGATCTGGCGACCGGTCATGACATAGACCGTCTCCATGATCGCGAGCAGCACGGACAGGCCGAGCGTCAGCGGTACGAACAGGAAGTGGTAAAGCGCCGTCAGCGCGAATTGAAAGCGCGAAAGTGCGACGATATCTAGTTCCATTGTCTTTCTCCCACGGTCCCACGGGGTACGGAGCCTCCCTCAGCGCCGGCCGGCGCTTGGGGGCATGCGATTTCGCTCAGTCCGGCCGAAGCCGGTCGAGCGCCTTTTCGAACGCCGCCTCTCCGCGGCACGAAACTTCTGTGATACGGCCGCCTTCGATGACGGCGATGCGGTCGGCGATAACAGCCTCGCGGCGGATATGCGTTGAAATGACCAATGAGCGGCCGTCAGCCATTGCCGACAGGCGGCTGAGCACGTCGCGGGCAGTGGCGCCGTCGAGGCCCTCTGTGGGTTCATCGAGCAGCCAGAGCGGCGTGTCGCGCAGGAAGAGCCGGGCGAGCGCCAGCCGGCGCGACTGGCCGCCGGAAAGGCCGAGCCCGCCTTCGCCGAGCGGCGCATCGATCCCGCGCGGCATGGCCTCGACATCGGCAAGCAGGCCGGCGGCCGCGAGCGCTTCGCGAAGCTGGGTCTCGCTCGCATCCGGGTTCGCAAGGGCGAGGTTGCCGCGCAAGCTATCCTCGAAGAGTTCCGTCCGCTGCGTCAGCAGGGTCGCCCCTACCGCGGCGACACTTCCCGCCCTGGCCGACAATTCGTTTGAAAGCAAAGCGAGCAGACTCGACTTGCCGGCGCCGCTGCTGCCGATAACGGCCAAGCGCTCACCCTGCTCAAGCGTGAGATCGATGCCCTGGAGCGCCGAAACGGCGGAATTTTCATGGAAAGCAGTCACAGCAGCCAGCGAAAAGGCATATCCTGGCCGCGGCAACGGCAAAGGCTCGGTTACATCAGCGGCGGCAAGCCGCGGCGCGATGCGCTTTGCAGCCAGCAGCGTCCGCCCGAGTTCCAGCGCGCCGCGGCGCAATGCTGCGAAGGGCTCGACCGCCGCAAAGGCAACGAGCAGGCCGAGGGCTGCGACGGGCGCGGTAATCGTCTTGGTTTCCGCAAGGGCAGCAACGGCAAGCAGCGAGGCCGTCAACAGCAGGGTAGAGACGAGACCGAAGCCGATTGTCAGGCCGGTTTCGACGCGATTCAGCCGGTCGTCGGCAGCGGCTACGTAACTGTCGGCATCTGCAATGATGCTCCTCTGCGCGGCAAGCCGGCTGGCCATCAGAAGATCGGTCTGGCCGGCAACGAGATCGATCACTCGCGAGCGCAGCGCCTCGATGCCATAGGCGCGTCTGCGGGCATGGCTGCGCGCCGCCCGGCCGGCGATCAAGGGCAGGCCGAGACCGGCGCCTCCGAGAAAGAGGCCGAAACACAGGCCAAACAGGGGATGCATGAGCCCCAGCACCACGCTTGCCGCCAATGCTGCTCCGATCGCGACCGCGGCAGGCACGAGAATTCTGAGATAAAGGGAGTCGAGCGCATCGATATCGGCGGTCAACCGGAAGAGCAGCCTTGCCGGACGATGCGAGAGGGCGTGCGCAGCATCCGGTTCGGCAAAGCCGCGAAACAGTCTCTCGCGAAGAGCGGCGAGCACGCCGAGCGTCGCATCATGGGTCGCAAGCCTTTCGCCGTAACGGGCCACTGTCCTGACGATGGCGAGCAGCCGGATGCCGGCCGACGGCGCAAAAACGTCGAAGGTAACGGCGGCAGCGGCCGAAAGCCCGGCAAGCGAGGTGGCGGTGATGAACCAGCCGGAAAGGCCGAGCAGCGCTATGCCCGCCGTCACCGTCGCCGCAGAAAGCGCGGCGCCGAAGAGCAGCGCGCGTCGGCGCTCGGCAAGGAAGAGCCGCAGGATCGGCTCGATATCGGCAATAAAGCCGCTCATTCGGCCGCCTCCCTCATAATGCTGTCAGCGTCGACGCGCAGGCTGCGATGCATGCGGGCGGCAAGCAGCGGGTCATGGGTCGCCACGATCAAGGTGCGGCCCCTGGCAAGCGAAAGCAGGCTCTCGGTCACTTCGGCCGCGGTTGCGGCGTCGAGATGGGCGGTCGGCTCGTCGGCCAGGATGATCTGGAGATCGGGATTGCAAGCCGCACGCGCGATCGCAAGCCGCAGCGCCTCACCGCCGGAAAGCCCGATCCCACTCTCGCCTAGCGACCGGTTGCCATACGCATCGGCAACCCTTCCGAGGCTGGCGGCATCGAGTGCACCGGCCAAATCGCTGCGCGAGATGCCGGGCCTTCCGAGCGCGATATTGCCCGCGATGGTACCGGCAAAGATATGCGGCTTCTGGCCGATCCACGCCATGCCGCCGCGCACAGCAGCGGCAGTATCATCCTCAAGCTCGGTGCCGCCGATGATGATGCGGCCTTCGCTGCAGGGCGCCAGTCCCGCAACGAGCGAAAGAAGCGTCGACTTGCCGGAACCGCTGGCACCGAGCAGCGCCACGTGTTCGCCGGCGGCGATATCGAGATTGAAACCGTCGAGAACAAGCGGTTCGTCGGCGCCGTAACGAAAGGCGAGATTTTCAAGGCGGATGTCCGGAGCCATGCCGCCAGCCGGAGCCATGGGTTCGGCCGATCCCCGGATGGGCAAGCCACCCGTTGCAAGCGCGTCCAGCGCCTTCAGCGCCGCTTCACCGGCCGCCCGGTCGTGCCAGACCGCGGAGAGTTCGCGCAGCGGCTCGAAGAAGGCGGGCGCGAGCAGCAGGATGAACAAGCCCTCGGCCAGGTCGAGCCCGCCCGACCAGGTTCCGAAGCGGATTTCGCCAAGCAGGCTGAAGCCGACATAGACGGCAATCATCGCCACGCCGAGTGCTGCGAAGAGCTCAAGCACGGCCGAGGAGAGGAAGGCGATCTTCAACACGGACATGGTGCGCGAACGCAGCGATTCCGCCTCGCGCCGCAGCCGAAAAGCCGTCGCATCGACCGCGTCGAGCGCGCGGATCGTCGTCAGCCCGCGCAGCCGGTCGAGCAGGAAGCCGTTGAGACCGCCGGTCGCGACAAGCTGTCTTTCGCTGGCCGCTTGGGCGCGCCAGCCGATCAACGCCATGAAGATCGGGATCAGCGGCGCGGCGAACAGGAGCACGAGTGCGGCAATCCAGGAGACGGGAAGGATGCAGGCGAGGATCACCAGCGGCACAAGGCTCGCCTTCATCCGTGCCGGCTGGAAACGCGAGAGATAGGGCACAATCAGTTCGGCCTGTTCGCCGATGACGCTTCCGGCTTTACCGGACGCCGGACGGCCGCGATCGACGGGCGACGACAGGGAAAGAGCAGCGACGGCGGCCTGCCGCTTGTGACTGAGCTCTATGCGGGCGGCGCGAAAGGCGAAGCGGCCGCCAGCCGCGTCGAGACAGCTCCTCGCCAATCCGAGGACGAGGATGCCAAAGGCCGGCCAGAGAACGCCCTGCAATCCCCCGCCATCGGCGATACGGCCGACCGAGATGGCGAGCAATCCGGCCTGCGGGATCCAGATGGCCGTGGCGAGCGCCTGCAGCATCGCGGCTCTTCGCAGCCGGCCTTTCGCCGTGTCACGGCGGGATGAAACAGCATCGCCATCCCGCGGCTGTACCCCCGATTTATCTCTCGCGTCGAAGAAAGCAGTGCCCATGGCGCTAACTCTTGTTCGCAGGATTCGGCCGGCGGCTGCGGCCGAGCGAGACGACCCGGTCCTTGGCCTCCAGAAGCTTGGTTACTTTCGCGCCCAGCGAGAGTAGCGTCGCAAGCCTTTCCGTTTCAAGTTGTTTTACGTCTTCATACCAATGCGTCAGCTGCTCGATCAGCGTATGCATCTCGCTCATGCGCGCCTGCGCATGCCGTTCGGCGTCGCTCGCCGGCCGCTGCATCAGGATCTCACGCAGGACCGACAGCGTCGGATCGACTTCCCGCTTCTTTCGCTCCTCGGCAAGCGTCCGCAAGATGAGCCACACATCATCGGGCGTGGTGAAAAAGTCGCGGCGGTCGTCCGGCTTGTGTTTGAGAAGCACAAGGTTCCACGCCTGCAGTTCGCGCAGGCTCATCGACACGTTGGAGCGCGAAATGGCGAGCGCATCGGCAATCTCCTCGGCGCAGATCGGCGCTGGCGAGACGTAGAGCAAGGCATAGATCTGGCCGACCGTGCGGTTGATTCCCCAGCGGGAGCCCATTTCGCCGAAATGGAGAACGAAGGACTGAACGAGAGGCGGAAGGTTCATAGTCATTTCCGTTGCGTCTGTGATTTCAGTAATTTCTGAAATCACTATAGTCAATTTCGCGACCAGCCGACAATTCGCAAGGCGACCCTGCGTCAATTTGGATGTCCGTTCATTGATCGTGAACTGGATATAACAGGGCGGGGCACGGCCGGATTTGACTTGGATCAATTCAGCAGCACTTCGCAGCCATCACGCAGTAACGCCCGGCAACGCGATGCGCATGCCGGGCGTTCTGGTCTGACTGTGATGATGAGCGGCGTTTATGCACGCCGCCGCTGATCGAGGCGGCTCAGATCAAGCCGGCCAGGATGCCCACACCCGATATGGCAGCGATGCCGCCAGCCGCACGCGCCACGAAGGCGCCCTGGCGTCCACCGGCGCGGCCGACGACGTAACCAAGGGCAAGGCCTGCGCCGTGCAGCAGCGCGGTCGCGATCATGAAACCGGCGGCATAGGCGACGCCAGCCGCATTTTCCGGCATTTCGGCGCCGTGCGCATGACCGTGGAAGATCGCAAAGAGGCCGACAATGCCGAGTGCTGCGGCGAGCGGCGCCTTGACGTCGAGCGCAACGATAGCGCCGAGGACGATGACGGAAAGCGCAATGCCCAATTCAACGAAGGGAACATCGATGCCGGCAGCGCCGAGGGCGCCGCCGAGCGCCATGACAAGAACGAAGGTCGTCGGTACGAGCCAGGTGGCGCGACCGCCGAGCTGGAATGCGAAAATACCGACCATCACCATGGCGAGGACATGATCGAGGCCTGATATCGGATGGGCAAAACCATGGCTGAAACCGGCCGCGTCGCCGATGGCGGGATGGGCGAAGGCGGCGGCCGGAAGCGCTGCGGCAGCCAAAGCCAGCAGGACGCTCTTGAGTGCTGATTTCATTGCTCGATTCCCTCGTGAATTTTTGAATATCCTGCCGCCGCCGAACATCCGGCATGGCTCCAAGTCGCGCGCATCAGGCTAGTTCAAAGAGTCTGCCCGGTCAACGAGAAAGGCATAAATCACAAGGCAATTCAATTGCTTATATGATAGGCAAATGCCGCTTTCGATAGCGCATCCATCCTTCGAAGGACCTCGGCTCTTCAATTCCTGTTCCATGAGCTGGAAACAGCCCGGCACAGCGGCTATCAATCGTCCGGACGAGGCGACACAAATCGCCCGCGCGTTGGAGGAGACACTCATGACCAACACCGAACGCCCGCTGGCGATCAGCGCGCCCGAACCGCGCACGCTCGACCTGATCTTCACCGACACGGCGCGCGCCGAATTGCATGCGAAATACGAAATCGTCGAGGCCGACCCCGACAATATCGCCGGGCTCGGCGGCGACATCCTCGGCAGGGCGCGCTATATCATCGGCCAGCCGCCTCTTGCGGCGGAAACGCTGGCTGGAATGCCGGCCCTGCGCTCGATCCTCAACGTCGAAAGCAATCTCTTGAACAATATGCCCTATGATGTGCTCTTCGAGCGCGGCATTCATGTCGTGACGACGGGCCAGGTCTTTGCCGAGCCGGTTGCCGAAATCGGTCTCGGCTTCGCGCTGGCCTTGGCGCGCGGCATTGTCGATGCGGATGTGGCATTTCGCGAGGGCAGCGAACTCTGGGGCGGGGAGGGCAATAGGAGTGCGCGGCTGATCGCCGGCTCCGAGGTCGGCATCGTCGGCTTCGGCGATCTCGGCAAGGCGCTGCGCAGGCTGCTCTCCGGCTTCAAGGCGCGCATCCGGGTCTTCGATCCCTGGCTGCCGCGCTCGATCCTCGAGGAAAACGGCGTGGAGCCGGCAAGCCTGGAAGATGTGCTGACGAAGAGCGATTTCGTCTTCGTCGTTGCAGCCGTCACCAGTGAAAACAAGGGGTTCCTCGGCACAGAGGCCTTCGCCAGCATGCGCGAAGGCGCGGCCTTCATCCTGCTCAGCCGCGCCGATGTCGTCGATTTCGACGCGCTGATGACGGCCGTTTCGTCAGGCCATATCGTCGCGGCAAGCGATGTCTATCCTGAGGAGCCGCTGCCGCCCGATCATCCGGTGCGGGCCCTGAAAGGCTTCATCCGCTCGGCGCATCGGGCCGGCGCGCTCGACAGCGCCTTCAAGAAGATGGGCGACATGGTGCTCGAGGACATGGACCTGATGGATCGCGGCCTGCCGCCGATGCGCTGCAAACGGGCGGAGCGCGAGACGGTCTCCCGCATGCGCTCCAAACCAGTCGCAGTGAATTAGAGCATGTCGCGCAAAAGTGTGTAAGCGGGTTTTGCGCCAACGACATGCGGAAGAACAAGGACCTAAAGCGCGAGGGCCGACTCTGAAAGATCGCGACGCGCTTTAGACCAGGAAAGGCGCGCCACTCAGGCGGCGCGCTGCTCCGTGCCCTGGATCGCGGCGAGCTTCCAGTCGCCGCTCGGCTTGCGCACGAAGGTCCATACCTCGGTGCTTTCGCTCGGGTGGCGATCGTCGCCGGAAACGACGCGGCCGCTGTTGCGTTCGACCATGGCATCGATCGAGGAATAGCGCATGGCGAGTGTCGCATAGTCCTGACCGTCCTCGCGCCAGGCCTCGGCGATATCGCCGTGCAGCAGCTTGACATCGGAAACGCGGTTGCGCACGCCGTTGGTGGCGTTTTCGCCGAGCTCCTCGGCAAGGTAGGACATCGCCTCGGGCGTCGTCAGGCGGCGCAACGTGCCGTAATCCTCGGCACCGTAAGCGGTCTGAACGCCGGTCAGCAGTTCCTCGAACTGGTCGAGATCGGCCTGCGCCAGCCCGATCTCATCGCTCGGGCGGTTGCCGCGCGAGGACGAACCCGAACCCGCGCCCGAACCGATCGCCGGGATCTGGAAGGACGAATTGCCTGCTGGCGACATGCCGTAGGACTGGGCGTAGGATCGGCTCTGACCGCCGACGCCGTAGGAAGGCTGTCGGCGGTTGGCGAAATAACGCATGGCGAGCATGACGGCACCGCCGATCAAAGCGATCTGCAGGAGCATGCCGAGGAAGCCGAAGCCGCCGCCGAAACCGTGACCGAGCAGCATGCCAAGCAGGCCGCCGGCAATCAGGCCGCCGATCATCGAACGGCCGAAGCCGCCGAAGAGACCGGGACGCTGAGCGCTGAAGGGCTGCTGCGCGGTTGCAGGTGCCGTCGTCTGCGGACGGGGCGTCATCGACCGTTCGATCGGCGCGGCAGGCGCAGGTGCCGTGCTGGTGATCGGAGGAGCCTGGAAGGTGCGCGTACCGCGGCTTCCGAAACCGCCGCTGCCGGCCCGGCGCGCCTCGGCACTGTCGAGGGAAGCAAAAACGGTAGCGCTCGTCAGAGCGGCAATGGCCGCAAACTTGGCAAAACGCGAAATGGCACCCGGCATTCTTGATCTCCTGTCATGCGCAATCACGGCATGTCAGGAGACATATAGGTACACTTTCCCGGGTTTGAAGCTCTTCGGCTCCATTGCTGTCACACGCCTACTGGCAGACGTCGACCCAGCTGGCGCCGGTCAGCTCGGCCAGCCGCCCGGTTTCGATGCGCACGGCCGAATTCGTCGAGCCGGCCGCCGGCACGACTTCATCGAAACGTTTCAGAGAGATGCCGCAATAGATCGGCAGCGGCGAGGGCAGGCCGAAGGGGCAGACGCCGCCGACCGGATGGCTGGTGACGGCCACGACTTCCTCGGCATCGAGCATGCGCCCCTTGGCCCCGAACGTGTCCTTGAACTTGCGATTGTCGAGCCGCGCCGTGCCGCCGGCAACGACCAGCATCATCTGCTCGCCGACACGCAGACAGATCGTCTTGGCGATCTGGGCGGGTTCGACGCCGTGGGCTTCGGCGGCAAGCGCCACCGTCGAGGAGCTCTCGGCGGTTTCGATGATTTCGATATCGGGCGCGTGGGCACGGAGGAAAGCGCGGACGGATTCAAGGCTCATGGGATGAACGTGCAAAAACGATGATCGGAGGATGCGGAAGGCGATGGATACCGAAATGCAGGCATCCTTCCGTAACTTAAAGTTCCAGCTATTTCAATCGAAGCGTGGCTCGGTCGCTTGGTGATGGTGGGTTCGAATTCCATCCGGAAGATGGACCTCATGGCCAATGAGAAGCAGAAGCCGGCCGGGATGATTTCGCCTTGAAACCATCTCGGCCGGATATTGCCAATATCGGCAAGGAAGCCGATCTATTCGTCTGATAAAGCGAGGTCGCGGCGCACCCATGGTGGAAAGAAGCCCAAGCTGTTCACCATGCGACGACGTTTCCGCCGGGCAATGATGGTTGCGACGAGAATCTCCCGAAAGCTAAATCGCGAGCAAAGCTCGCTCATGGATGTCGCCAGGCTGTCGCCGGCGTGCTGATTGTTCATGATCAATCGCGGTCAGAATCTGAACCGCCCTTCTCTCAAGCCTGAAGAGCGCAACGCCATGTCGCGCGGACGTCGCCGTGCCAAAACGCTGCGTGCGAAACGGATGCCGTCTTCGGATGGTGAAGCTTGAAAGGTCTCGGATTGAATCGAGGCAGGGAGCTTCGGAAGCCTATGCCAAAGAGGCGTTGGACGAGGAAATATCTGTCATTGCACGCCTCCGTTGTTGAATTGCTCCGGCAGCAATTATTAGCCGATCGACGAAAGACAGGCAAGAGCGAAACGCGGGCCGGGAGTGCCATTGTGGCGAGACCCGTGGCGATGGATGGACCTTGCCCAGCGCTATCGGCATCGATATCGACCGGCAGCTGAAACTGACCCTTTCATCGGCATTGACCACGTCGAGAAGATCGTCATAATAATTTTTGCACACGTGCTCAATTTTGTCATTCGGTCGTTACATCAACCCCCTAGAGCGGACATCGTCACGTTTTCGTGGGGTTTCGGAGCGGCCATCATCAGCAGTGCTGACCCGCCAAGAGGCTTCACACTGCTCTTCCAGGGAGACGAAGAAGATGACCATTTTGCCGACACTGAAATCCCTCACCATCGCGGCCGCCATCCTGGCCTCGACCTCCGCTTTCGCCTTCGCCAAGGACGTTACCATCAGCGTCTGGGCAGGCGGCACCGGCCCGAACGACGTCTATCGCCTCGACGCTATCGAGATCGCGGCCCAGCAGCTGCAGCGCCAGGCCGCCCTCAAGGGCGAAGACCTGAAAATCACCGTCGAGAAGAAATCCTATTCGGCCTGGGAGGACTTCAAGCAGGCGCTGACGCTGGCTGCAGAAGCCAAGACCGCGCCCAATATCGTCGTCAGCGGTCATGAAGACATCGCGCCCTGGTCGCAGGCCGGCCTCATCGTTCCGATCGAAGATTACGTCGATCTCGACTCCTGGCCGCTCAACGGCATCTACGAAAACCTGCTGCAGATCGCCTCCTACAATGGCACCGTCTACGGGATTCCGCAGGATGCCGAATCCCGTCCGATGTTCTTCTGGAAGCCGTACATGAAAGCGATCGGCTATAGCGACGCCGATCTCGACGCGCTGCCGCAGAGCGTTCAGGACGGCAAGTACACCATGAAGAACCTGCTCGAAGACGCCAAGAAGATGCAGGACAAGGGCCTCGTCCAGCCGGGCTACGGCTTCTATCCCCGCACCAGCAACGGCCCTGACTACTGGCAGTTCTACACCAGCTTCGGCGGCACGATGGAAGAGGGCGGCAAACTCGTCTTCGACAAGGCGGCGATGACGCGCACCTACCAGTTCTTCGCCGATGCCGTTAAATCAGGCGTCACCAAGAAGAACCACATCGGCATGCCGGGCGACCAGTGGTGGAAGGAAGTCGCCACCGGCAAGGCCGGCATCTGGGACGGCGGCACCTGGCACTATGCCCGTCTCGTCAACCAGGAAGGCCTCAAGGACTTCTTCGGCAACGTGATCTTCACGCTGATCCCGGCCGGCGAAGGCGGCAAGGCCAACACGCTGACCCATCCGCTCGTCTACCTCTTGACCGCCGGTCACGACAAGGAAGACACCGACATCGCCGCCCAGCTGATCACGATCGCCTCCGAGCCGCGCATCAACGCGCTGCATGCAGTCAAATCGGCCCATCTCGGCATCTCCGAGGCAGAATCCCAAGTCGATTTCTACTCGGCCGACCGCTGGACCCGCGAAGCCACCGAACGCCTGCTGCCGCATGCCAATGCCATGCCGAACAATTCCGATTTCGGCACCTATTGGAACATTATGTGGAAGAACCTCCAGGCATCCTGGACCGGCGACAAGACCGTCGATGCCGCGGTCAGTGATGCCGAGAGCGAGCTAAAGAGCACGCTCGGCGACAAGATCGTCATCCGCTGAAGCATTCCGCCGGGCGGCGGCAACCCCGCCGCCCGGCCGGTCCCGCGAGGAGGCTGCCATGAAATCGTCCAGAACACTCGGACTGGTGATGATCGCGCCCGCGGCGATCATGATCGTCCTGTTCTTCCTGCTGCCCGTCGTTCTGACGGCGGTTTTCTCAATGACCAATATGACGACCGCGACCGGCATCTCCGGCGGTGTCTACCAGATTGCGCCCAATTCCCTGATCACGCTGAAATCGGCGATGCCCGACATCGCCGCCGAGATTTCCGAGCCGCGCTACGCGATCGATGAAGCCGGTCTCAAGGCCGTGGAGGGCCTCGGGCTCGCGCCGGGGATTGCCGGCGAATTGCGCGCCAAACATACGGGCGAGGTGTTTGCGACCCGCCGCGACGCTGAGCGGATGATCAAGGATCTTTCCGAGAGACCTTCGACACGCGACGTCAAACAGATCTCCGAACAGTTCAACCGCTCCGTCGTCAACACACGTTTCGACAGCAAGGAGCAGCTGTTTTCGGCTCTTGATACGCTGGGCCTCAAGCTGACGCCGGAACAGAAGGAAACCGTCGCCACGGCCACCTATACCGGCTGGACCTGGACGACCGACAATTTCTCGCGCCTGGCCACCTCGCCCGACATGGCGCGCGTGCTCTTGAATACCGTGCTCTACGTCGCCCTGGTACTGACGCTTTTCAACGTCGGCTATGCGCTGCTGCTGGCGATCTGGACGCATTACATGCCGCCGGGACCGGCCTCGATCTTCCGCGGCATCTGGCTGCTGCCGCGCATCACCCCCGTGGTCATCTATGTCCTGCTGTGGAAATGGCTCGCCTGGGATAGCGGCTTCATCTCCATCCTGATGGGCAAGTTCGGCTATCCCCCGAAGAACTACCTGCTCGACACCGCCTATCATGCCTGGTTCTTCGTCGTGCTGATCAACGGTTTCATCGGCGCCTCGATGGGCATGCTGGTTTTCTCTTCGGCAATGAAGGCCATTCCCAAGAGCCAGTTCTATGCGAGCGAGGTCGACGGCGCCTCGCGCTGGCAGCAGATCCGCTACATTATCCTGCCGCAGATGCGCTGGCCGATCCTCTTCGTCACCTGCTACCAGACGCTGTCGCTGCTCGCCTCCTTCAACGAGATCCTGCTCGCCACCAACGGCGGACCTGGTAATTCGACCGAGGTCTGGGCACTCGCCGCCTATCATACCGCGCTCAGGAATTATGCCGGCAACCTCGAATATGGGCTGGGCGCCGCCATGGCGCTGGTGCTCGTCGTTATCGGCGTCACGCTGTCGCTGCTCTATCTGCGCGTCTTCAACTACGGCACGCTCGTCGCCAAGCCCCTGATCGAGGATTGACCATGGCCGAACGATCGCAGCCCTCGGCAAATTACAGCAGCTGGCCCGTTATATCGGCACTGACGATCGTCAGCCTGCCGCTGCTCTTGATGTATGTCTATCTCTTCCTCGACACCGTGACGGTAAAGCAGCCGGACGCCTTGCTGCCTTCGGGCCTGACGCTCGATCACTGGCGTTTCCTGTGGCAGACGACGCCGGGCAAGGCCAACATCTGGCAGGCGACTGTGAATACGCTGCTCTTTGCAGCCTGCACCACCAGCGTCGTGCTCATCGTCTCGTCGATGGCGGGCTACGTGCTGTCGCGACTGAATGTACCGGCGCGCGGCTTCTTCCTTGCCGGCGTCATGGTGCTGCATGCCTTCCCGTCGGTGACGCTGATCATCGCCATCTTCATCGTGCTGCAGATGATCGGCCTCTACAATTCGCTGATCGGCGTGATCCTGGTGAAGGCGGCGATCGACCTGCCGCTCGGCATCTGGCTGATGAAAGGCTTCTACGACACCGTGCCCTGGGAAATCGAAATGGCCGGCGTCGTCGACGGCGCCTCGCGTTTCCGCGTCTGGCGCAGCCTGGTACTGCCGCAGGTCAAGCCCGGCATCATGGCGCTCGGCCTGTTCTCCTTCCTCTCCGGCTGGGGCGAATTCATCCTG
Organism: Rhizobium sp. CIAT894; assembly: GCF_000172795.2. Classification (NCBI taxonomy): domain Bacteria; kingdom Pseudomonadati; phylum Pseudomonadota; class Alphaproteobacteria; order Hyphomicrobiales; family Rhizobiaceae; genus Rhizobium; species Rhizobium sp. CIAT894. Next base: position 156,171 of record NZ_CP020948.1, on the reverse strand, counting down.
CCGCAGGTGCTGGCGCCCGGCAACCAGGTACAGGTGCTGTCGGTTTATCTCGCCGGCTTCCTGGTCGATGACAACAATTATGATTTCAACATGTTCAAGGCGGTCGGCATCTTCTACTTCCTTCCGGTTCTGATCGCCTACGCACTCTTCAACAAATACCTCATGAACATCTACGGCGGCGGGAGCAAAGGCTGATGCGCATCCTCCTCGACAATTTCTCGAAGAGCTTCGGCTCCACCAAGGTCATCGAGAACATGCAGCTCGAAGTCGGCGACGGCGAGATGCTGGCGCTGCTCGGCCCTTCCGGCTGCGGCAAATCGACGACGCTTTTTGCGGTCTGCGGCATTCACCGGCCGACCGGCGGACGCATCCTCTTCGGCGATCGCGACGTGACGGACCTGCCGAGCCAAGCCCGAAATGTCGGCGTCGTCTTCCAATCCTATGCACTCTACCCGCACATGACGGTCGCCGAGAACATCGGCTTTCCCCTGAAAGTGAAGGGCGTCAACCCCGCCGAAATCCGCAAGGAGGTCGAGCGCATTTCCGGGCTTGTTCACATCGACAACCTCATAGAACGCCGTCCCGCGCAGCTTTCCGGCGGCCAGCAGCAGCGAGTGGCGCTCGCCCGCGCATTGATCCGCAAGCCCGACGTGCTGCTGCTCGACGAACCGCTCGCCAATCTCGACGCCAAGCTGCGCCTCGAAATGCGCTCGGAAATCCGCCGCCTGCAGCGCGAGACCGGCATCACCGCCATTCTCGTCACCCATGACCAGGTCGAGGCGATGAGCATGTGCGACCGCATCGCCATCATGAAGGAAGGCGAGATCGTCCAGATCGCCACGCCGGCCGAAATGTACAACGATCCGAAGACCGCCTTCGTCGCCGGCTTCCTCGGAAATCCGCCGATCACCTTCCTGCGCGGTATCATGGACAAGGGCGCCTTTGTCATCCCCCAAAGCGAAATCCGCGTGCCGCTGCCCAGTACCATCGGCACCGCCGAGGGCACGAGGCTGATGCTCGGCGTCCGGCCGGAGCATTTCACTCCGGCGGGCGACACACCCGTCTCCGGCAAGGTCACCTTCGCCGAAACGCAGGGCCGCGAGAACCTCTACGACGTGGCGCTTGCCGGCGGGCCGCTGCTGCGGTCGATCCAGCCGGTGCGCAACGACATTCACGTCGGCGACGAGGTGCACTGGGCGATCGACAGCCGCGGCGTGCTGGTCTTCGATGAAAATGGCGGGAGGCTCTGATGACCCGCGATTTCTCGGCATTTTTCACCCGCTACGGCTGGCCGGCGGCCAAAGGCCGGCTTCCCTTCTGCATCGGCCATCGCGGCGCCAGCGGCCACGAACGAGAGAACACGATCGCCGCCTTCCGGCGCGCTGCCGAACTCGGTGCTGAGATGTGGGAGCTCGACACGCAACTGACCAAAGACGGCGTGGTCGTCGTTTCGCATGACGACCATCTCGAACGCGTCTTCGGCATCGATCGGCGCATTTCCGAAATGACGGCCGCCGAGCTTGCCGCCCTCGACGGCGTCGATGTGCCAAGTTTTTCGGAGGTAGCCGCTCTCGGCCGCGAGACCGGGACCGGCCTCTATGTCGAGCTCAAGGCCCCCGGCACCGGCCTGCGCTGCTGGCGCGATCTTGCCGAGATGAACCAGCGTTTCGCCTGCCTCGGCTCTTTCGATACGGCGCAGGTGCGCGAACTCAGGGACGCAGGCTGCGATTTTCCGCTTTCGGTGCTGATCCGCGTCGGCCACGATCCGCATGCGCTGGGCGACGAGGCCGGCGCCGATATCCTGCATCTCTGCTGGGAAAGAGCAGGCGAACGTCCGCAGGATCTGGTAACCGACACGTTAACGCGTCGCGCTTTTGCGGCGGGCCGCGAGATCGTGCTCTGGCACGAGGAGCGGCCGGTCGTTCTCGATGACATCATGAAACTGCCGGTTCTCGGCATCTGCACGGATCTGCCCGATCTGATGCGACCGTCGGTAGAGAGGGAAAAAGCAGTTGGCAGACAAGGATAAGGGACCGCGCAAGGTAACCTCCTTCGACGTGGCGCGTGTGGCCGGTGTCTCGCGCGCCGCCGTGTCGCGCGCCTTCACGCCGGATGCCAGCGTCTCGCCGAAGACGCGCGAGAAGGTCTTCGAGGCCGCCAAGAAACTCGGCTACCGGGTGAACTATCTTGCCCGAAGCCTCACCAATAAACGCTCCGATCTGGTCGGCGTCGTCGCCGCCGGTCTCGACAATCCGTTCCGGACGCTGCAGATCGAGAATCTGGCCAGAGTGCTGATCGCCCGCAATTTCCGCCCCATCCTGCTGCCGACCTCGCAGGAGGCGGATACCTCGACCGTCATCGGCCAGCTGCTGCATTACGCCGTCTCAGGTGTCATCGTCACCTCAGACGCGCCGCCGACCGAGATTTGCGAACAATGTGCGGCCGAGGGCGTGCCGATCGTGCTGATCAACAAGGGCGACGATATCCCCTTCGTCGATCGCATCATCTCCGACGATCGCATGGCCGGCCATCTCGCCGCCACCCACCTGATCGAAAGCGGCGCGCGAAAGCTCGCCGTCATGGCGGCCCCCGCCATATCCTATACGGCGCGGCGGCGCAGCGAAGCGTTCCTGGGACGCTGCAGGCAGCTCGGGGTCGAAGCGCAGATGCTGCCGGTCAGGATCAACGATTATCGGAGCGGCTACGACGCGGCAGCCGACCTTGCCGCATCCGGCATCGATGGGCTGTTCTGCGCCAACGACTATATGGCCTGCGGCGTGGTCGACCGGGCCATGCAGGGCCGCAGCCGCGACGATGCGCCGCCGATACGCATCATCGGTCATGACGATATTCCCCAGGCGAGCTGGACCGCCTACGATCTCACGACCATCCGCCAGCCCTGCGATATCCAGGCCGAACAGACCGTCGATCTGCTGATGAGCCGGATCGCAGAGCCGGACTTGACGGCGCGTGTCGAATTCACGCCGGTGACGTTGATAAAAAGAAGGACTGCCTGATGAGTTCCGCATTTGATGCCGCCGCCATCCGCGCCCGATCAGAGGTCGCGATGTCAGTCGCCCTCGAAGTCGGACGGGAAGCGGCCCGGTTTCGGCGCGACTCCAATCCCGGTACGCTTGCCGTCGAGAACAAGGGATTGCAGGATTTCGTCACCATCGCCGACAGAAAGGCCGAGCAGGCGATCCGCGATGCGCTCATCTCGCGCTTTCCCGACGACACTTTCATGGGCGAGGAGGGCGGCGGAGGATCGGGCGGAGCCGGCACCTGGGTCGTCGATCCGATCGACGGCACGACCAATTATATCAGGGGCTTGCGTCACTGGGGCGTCTCGATCGCCTTCGTCGCCGGCGGCACGGTCGAGATCGGCGTGGTCTACGATGCCACCGCGGACAAGGTCTTTCACGCCGTTCGCGGCGGCGGGGCTTTCAAGGACGGGCTTCCGGTCCATGCGGCTGCGACCGCCGATCCAGCCCATGCGCTCGTCATTCTCGGCCATTCCCGCAAGACGAGCTTCGACGACCACCTGGCGCTCCTGCGGCGCCTCCACGAGCGCGGCATGGACTACCGCCGCATGGGCGCGGCCGCTATCGACCTCCTTCGTGTCGCCGAGGGTGCTGCCGATCTCTATTACGAGCGCCATCTCAACGCCTGGGACATGCTTGCCGGCGCGCTGATCGCCGAAGAGGCCGGCGCAATGGTGGCAATGCCCGATGTCGACAGGCTGCTTGCGCAGGGCGGACCCGTCATTGCCCACGCGCCCGGGCTTGCTAGCGAATTCGCCTTCATTCTCGACATCGAGGGGCTCTAGAGACTCCTGTCTCAGAGAATACTGCGAACTTTGTCGGGAAGCTGCGGAACGCCGTTACGCCACAACGCGATTGCGGCCGGTCTTTTTCGCCGTGTAGAGATTCTGATCGGCGATCGCCAAAATCTCGTTCGGAGACTTGGCAGACAGGGTGCTGGCGACACCGATGCTGATCGTTACACGCAGCCCGTTGCAGATCTCCGACCAGTCCCATTGTTCAACCGCCGAGCGCAGCCTCTCGCAGACATCGGCCGCCCCTCGCGGAGCGCCCGCCAGCAACACGACGAACTCCTCGCCGCCGAAGCGGATCGCCTGATCGGTAACTCGCAACTGGCTGCGCAATATGGTTCCGATGGCACTCAGAACCTGGTCGCCGATCATGTGAGAGAAGTTGTCGTTGACCGACTTGAAGTGATCGACATCCAGCATCGCGATGGAATAGGGGCGCTTCTCGGATGTCAGCTCCTTAAAGCGGCTGTCGAGATATTTGCGGTTATAAAGCCCGGTTAGCGCGTCCAGATAGACGGCACTGGCAAGGATATCGGTTTCTTCCTGCAGCTTCTGATAGGAGGCTTCCAGCGTATCCGCACGCTTCGTTTCCGTTTCGGCAACTTCCTTCAGCCGCTTGGTTTCATAGTAGATTTCGGCCAGCCGTGTGCGCTGCTGGGTTCTTTCGGCACTGTTCTGCAGGTAGGCTTGGTGGTATTTTTTGTGGGCCTCCAGCGCCAGATCGAACTGCCCCAGCCCTTCATGCGCCTGCGACAGATAAAAGTAGATCTGGATATAGGAATCGAAACTGCCGCCCTCGCCGATCAACTCCATCGCCTCGAGCAGCAGCGAGCGGGCGTCCGCGAATTTTCCATAATTGATGTAGATCTGACCCAGGGTGTAGAGATATTGCTGCCTGTCCCTGACATAGCTGTTTTCTTGAAACAGCTGATAGCGCTCCATGCACTGGAGCGCCTTTTCGTGCTCACCGATATGGCTGTAGTAATCGGCGTTGTTGCCGAGACAAATGCGGGCTGCCCAGCTGTCGCCGGTCTCGATTGCGATGTCGAGCGCCTGGTCGGTCAGCTCAAGCGCGCGCAGCAGCAGCCGGCGTCCTTCCTCCGGTTTGCCGAGGGCTTGGGCAATATATCCGCTCTCCGAATGAGCGCCGCCGAGATTGACGAGCCACCAGCATTCATAGGTTTTGTCGCCGATCGATCTGGCAAGTTCGACGGACCGCTCGCTCATCAGGATCGCCCGGTCAGGCTGCTTGTTGTACCAGAAGATAATTCCAATGACGTTGGTCGCCAGGCTTTGCGCCTTGGCGTCTGCAGCCTTGTCGGCCAGATCAAGCGCGCGGGTGGCTTCTTCGATGGCTTCCTCCGGCAAGCCCAATTCCAGGAGCAGCCATCCGAAATAGGCCCGGGCATAGGCCTCCTGCCTGGACTCCCCGTGCAATTTCCAGAAGTCTACCGCCCGCCGGACATGCGCCAGTCCGAGTTCGGCCTTGCCGGTCTGAAAACAGTACCAGGCAATGTCGGTGTCGCATTGGGCAGCAAGCCAATCGTCGCCACGCGCCTTGGCATCGACCAGAATTTCGTCAGCGAGCGTCAGTGCCTCGACCGAACGGCCTGTGCACCCCAGATGCCACGCTTCCTGTAAGCCGAAATTTACTTGTTGAGCAACTGCTACAGCATCAACGACTTGCATATCGAACACCAACGTTTGTCTGGCGGAGATCGATAGCATCAGAAGTTTAAAATGATGCAAACTGCCAAAACATGCGAACAAGCCCTGTCTCAATCGAAGAAATAAGCGATTGAAACCCGCTCGCACCTTTCGGCACGATGCTCCAACACCCCGCCAGTCAGCCCGCCATGCGGCGTTCCCAGGCGCGCTCGGTCGCCGGCGCCTCGTCGGTGGTGACCTGATCCGGCTTCAAAGCCATCAGCGCCCGGAAATTCCGCCATTCCTCTTCGCTGAAACCGACTTCAGGATTCTTGAGCGTAAAAGTCCAGGCATCGACGCGTTTGCCTTCGTCCCGGCAGAGCGCGATCATGTCGAAACCGCCATTGGCGGCATCAAGGATCAGCGGCCAGTGAAGATAGATCGTATCCGGTTCGGTCGGGCCGCGCAGGTCGGCGCGCAGTTCCATCTCGACAGCCTTCCAGCCACCGGTCTGCCTGAGATCATAGAGCTTGTCCGTGGAATCGATGCCGCGCAGTAGATGGGGAAGCTTCTCCTTGACCGCGACGATGAGGTCGAGACTGCCGCTGCTGACGATCACCGAGGCGGAGATATCTCGGAAATGCGCGGCGAGATGCTCGATACCCTTGGCGCCGATCGCCTCGTAATCGTCCTTGATGTCGAATTGCAGCAGCGCGGCCGGGTGGGCCGATTGCAGCATGGCGGCGAGGTTCTCGCTGAGGATCAGCGGCCGGTCGCCCTCCTGCATCCTGATATCGCGGAGATCGCCGATGCTCTTTTCGGCGATCGGTCCGTGCCCGGTTGTTTCGCCATCGAGCTCTTCATCATGCAGCACGACGAAACCGCCATCGGCGCGCACACGCAGATCGAGTTCCATCGAGGCGCCCGCTGCAAAACCCTCCGCCATCACCTCGGCAGAAAACAGCGGATCGGCAAATCGTTTGCGCAGCCGGTGCCATTTCAGGCGGGTGCGATGCCCCTCATGCGAAATCTCCAGGCCCTGCGCATCCAGCAATCTCGTCATCTGTACCAAGTCTCCGTGATGCCACTCTCCTGCCTCGACGCGCCGGATTTATCAAGAGGCGGATACGGTTCAGCGGCTGTAGACCGCGGATATTGCCTCCGCGGCGGCGGCGATATCGCAGGCATGACCGGTCTGCCTGAGGGCCGCGCCATAGGCCACGACATTCGAGAGAACCGTCTGGAACGAGGCGCGCTGACCCGTGTGGTTCAGCCGCACCAGACGAGCCGGCGCAGTCCCGACACCTTCGGTCAGCTCAACGCCCAACCGTCCGGCGGCTGCAATCAGCGCCGCCGGCGCCAAGCCCTCCGGCACCGGCACCGCCGTCACCAGGTTCGACGCCCTTGCTGCCGGCACCCAGGCGCCGACGCCGAGCGCGGTCAGCCCCGCCCGTGTCGCCGATGCCGCCTGCGCGTGGCGGGCGACGATATTCTCCAGGCCTTCGGCTTCGATGCGGTCGAGTGCGGCCTCCAGCGCGAAGAATTCCAAGGGCGCCGGCGTTCCCGGCAGAGCCCGCCTGCCGCCGTCAAGCCACGCCTGCAGATCCGCCAATGACAGGATCGAATCACGCGGCGCGCCGTCGCTCAGGATCATATTCCAGGCGCGGCGGCTGACCGAAAGCGCGGACAGACCGGCCGGACCGCCAAGCGCCTTCTGCGGGCCGATCACCGCGATGTCGATGCCGAGATGACCGACATCGAGGCGATGGCCGCCGACGGAGGCGACCGCATCGACGACGGTGACGATGCCGTGGGCACGGGCAAGCGCCAATATCTCGGGCAGCGGGTTGAGGATACCGCTCGCCGATTCCGCGTGAACCACAGCCAGCACATCGATCTCGGGCCTGGCGTCGAGCGCCCTGGCGACGGCCTCGATTTCGATCGGCAGTCCCGGTTCGGCGACAATGTCCCGAACCGTCGCGCCGCCCCGCCGCAACCATTGCCCGAACCAGCCGCCATAGGGGCTGGTGACGATGTTGAGGGCAGAGAGGCCGGGGCGCGCAAGGCTGACCGCAGCAGCTTCCAGCGCCACCACCGCCTCGGCCTGCACCAGCAATATATCGCTGCGGCTCTGCAAGATGCCGCCGATCCTGTCGGCGAGGGCGCCGTAGCGTTCCGCCGGATAGGAGGGGACGCCGTGCAAGGGATTCCAAGCGGGGTCGAACATGGACATCTCCTTCAGGGGGGATCGATCACGAGACGCGGAACGGCTGCAACAAGGGCGCGGGCGGCCGCCGATTGCGGCGCGGCAACGACTGCGGTTGCCGGGCCCGTCTCCACGATCCGCCCACCATCCATGACGGCGATGCGATGGGAGACGGCGCGGACCACGGCAAGATCATGCGAAATGAACAGGCAGGCAATGCCCTGTTGCTTCTGCAGATCGACCAGAAGTTCGAGGATCCTGCCGCGCACGGTGACGTCGAGCGCCGAGACCGCCTCATCGAGCACCAGCAGCGACGGCCGTGTGGCAATCGCCCGGGCAATCGCCACACGCTGGCGCTGGCCGCCGGAGAGCGCGCGGACCGGCCGGGCGGCATGATCGGCGGTCAGGCCAACCCGTTCGAGAAGCATGGCGATCTCGCCGGCACGCCGGTCTTTCGGCACGACCCCGTGGATGCGCAAGGGATCATCGAGCGCCGAACCAACCGTCGCCAGCGGGTTGAAGGCAGCCAGCGGATCCTGAAACACCATTTGCATGCGCGCCCGTTTGCGGCGCAGGGCGGCCCCCTTCATCGTCAGCCACTCCTCTCCCTCAAAGCGGATCGACCCGGCGTCACAGGAAAGAAGCCGCAGCAGGATACGTGACAGCGTCGATTTTCCGCTGCCCGAGGCACCGACGAGGCCGAGCGTTTCCCCGGCTGCGATCGTCAGCGAAACATCGTCGAGAGCCGTGATCCGACGGGCCGTCGACGAAAAGCCTTTCGCAATCTTTTCGATGGAAAGCAGCAGGCTCATGGGGACGCCTCGGCGATCAGCGGTGGCGTGGCGAGGTCGCGATGGCTGGCGACGAGGGCCGCAGTATAGTCGCTTTTCGGCGCCGAAAGCACCGAACGGACGGGGCCTGCCTCGACGAGGCGCCCATCGCGGAAGACGGCGATCCGGTCGACGAAGCCGGAGGCAAGCGCGATGTCGTGGGTGATGAAAAGCAGCGTCATGCCCTTCTCGCGCACCAATCCATCGAGCAGGCGCACGATCTCGGCCTGAACCACGACGTCAAGTGCGCTGGTCGCCTCGTCGGCGATCAGCAGCGCCGGCCTTGCAGCAATTGCCGCCGCGATCGCCACGCGCTGGCGCTGGCCGCCGGAAAGCTGGTGCGGAAAGGCCCGCATCACCCTGCCGGGCTGCGGCATCCGCACCCGTTCGAGCAATTCCTCGGCCCTGATGGAGGCCCGTTTCCAGCCGAGGCCGAGATGGTGCCTGGCGCCCTCGGCGATCTGCTCGCCGATCGTCAGCACCGGATTGAGGCTCGTGCCGGGGTCCTGGAAGACGAAGCCGAAATCGTGGCCCGGGCGGGGCGGATGGCCGAGTGCGGGCCAGAGCATCTCGCCGCCGACTTTCGCTCCATCAGGGAGCAGACCGGCGAGCGCACGGGCGAGCGTGCTCTTGCCGGAGCCGCTTTCGCCGACGATCGCCAGCCTTTCACCGACCTTGATATCGAAATCGACACGGTCGAGCGCCGCGACAGCGTTGCCGCGCGCATAGGTGACCGAAAGCTGCCGGAGGCTGCAGAAAATGCCGCTCATGCCGGCCTCCCGCCGTCATCGCCAAGCGCCTTGCCGAGACCCTCGCTGAACAGATGGACACCGAGCACCGTCGCGGCAAGTGCGGCACCCGGGATGACGGAGAGATAGGCGGCCGATCGCAAGACGCTGCGTCCCTCGGCGATCATCGAACCCCAGGTGGCGATATTCGGATTGCCGAGGCCAAGAAAGGAAAGTGCCGCCTCGGTGAGGATCGCGCCGGCGACGATGGTGGCAGACAGCGCCAACACGGGCGGCAACGCATTCGGCAGGATTTCCCGGAAGGCGATCTCGGCAGGATGCATGCCGATCACCCTTGCGGAGGCGACATAATCCTGCTCGCGGATCGCCAGCACCTGCGCTCGTGTCAGCCGCGCCGGATCGGCCCAGGCGCCGAGCGCGATGGCAAGGACGATCACAGGCGTCGAGATGCCGATGGTGCTGACGAAGGCGAGCGCCAGCAGGAAGCCCGGCATGATCTGGAAGGCGTCGACCACCCGCATCAGCGCCTCGTCGACGATCCCGCCGGCAAAACCGGCCGCCATGCCGACGCAGAGCCCGAGGATCATCGCCGAAAACGCCGCAGCGAGGCCGACGGCAAGCGAGGTGCGCGCGCCGTAAACGAGGCCGGCGAGCACGTCGCGGCCCAAGCGATCCGTACCGAGCGGAAAAGCCGGATCGGTGAACGGCGGAAGCAGTGCCCGGCCGGCAATCCTCAGCGGATCGCCCGGCGAGATGATGGGAGCGAAGAGCCCGGCGAGAAGCAGAACCACAAGGATCGCAAGCCCGGCCACGCCTTCCGGCGTGCTGAGGAGGCGCCGGAAACGGCTCATGCGCCGCCCTCCGACGCGCCGATGCGCGGGTCGAGCGAGGCATAGACGAGATCGACGAGGAAATTGACCGAAATGACGAGGACGGCGCTGGTGACGATAATGCCCATCAACAGCGGCGCATCGCGGCCGTTGACCGCCTCCTGCGCCAGCCGCCCGAAACCCGGGATCGCAAAGACGCTCTCGATCACCACGCTGCCGCCGAGCATGGCGGCCGATTGCAGCCCGAGCATGGTGACGAGCGGCAACAGCGCGTTGCGCGCCACGTGGCGCAGCACGATGCGGCTGCGCGACAGTCCTTTGGCGCGGGCGAAGAGCACGAAATCCAATTTCCAGGCCTCGACCATGCCGGTGCGCATCACCCGCAGGAACAGAGCGAGATAGATCAAAGCGAGTGCGCCGACCGGCAGAACCAGATGAGCCGATATGTCGAGCGCCCGAGCGAGGCCCGTCCTGCCGGACGCGATCGTCTCGATGCCGGCGATCGGAAACCAGCGCAGCCTCACCGAAAAGGCGATGCTGAGCACGAGGCCAAGCCAGAAGCTCGGTATGGCATAAACAACAAGCGAGCCGATCGACAATAGCCGGTCCCGTGCGCTGCCCGGCCGAGCGCCGGCGAGGATGCCGAGCGCCGAGCCGAGGCCGAAGGAAAGTGCGGTAGCACTGCCCATCAGCAGCAGCGTGTTGGGCAGGCGTTCGGCGATGAGTTCGCCGACTGGCCTGTTGAAGGCGACCGACCAGCCGAGATCGAACCGGGCCAGTGAGGAGAGATAGAGCCAGAGGCGGGCAAGCATCGACTGGTCGAGGCCATAGCTCTCACGCAGCGACTGTCTCAGTGCCGCATCGCCACCACCGATCGAGCCGAGATAGGCATCGACGGCGTCGCCTGAGGCGGATTCGAGCAGGAAAAAGGTGAAGATCACCACGATCAGCAGCACCGGAATGGCGCTGATCGCCCTGCGCCGCAGGAGGAAGATTGCACGTTTCACGCCGGACAGAGCCTCCGGAAGAGAATTGCCGCCGATCCTATCACGATTGCAAAGCGGTATCGCCCCAGTTCGAGACGGCCCAGCGCGGATTGTTCGAGACGTTGAGCACGGTGTCACGGGCGACGGTGATGAAGCCCCACTCCGCGACGTTGATCAGCGGCAGATCGGCCACGACGAGCTGCTGGAACTTGCGGTAGAGATCGGTGCGGGCCGCCGTATCGACGGTCTCGGAGGCCTGTTTGATGATCTTGTCGAGCTCCGGATTGACGTAGCCGCCCTGGTTGGAGAAGGGCACCCCAGCAGGCGTGCCGGATTGAACGAGAATGGTGGTGGAGATTGCCGGATCGCCGCGGAAGACCGGCGGACCGACGGCAAGGTCGAAATCGTGATCTGTGTAGACCGCCTTCTGGTGCGCGGCCGCATCGGCATTGACGATCTCCGCATCGATGCCGATCACGGCGAGCGCCTGGCGAAGATAGTCGCCGAACTGCCGGGTCTCGTTGAAATAGGGCGCGGGGCGCAGCTTCAGCTTGAAGCGGTTGCCGTCCGCGCCTTGCTTGTACCCTGCCTTGTCGAGAATATCGTTGGCGGCGGCAGGGTCGAAATCATAGGTCGCGACATCTGAGGTATAGAACTCCGGCGCATTCTTCGGCACCGGGCCTGTGGCGGCGGCGGCATAACCGAGGAATATCGTGTCTACCACGAATTTCTTGTCGATCGCCTGCGCAATCGCCTGGCGGACCCTGAGGTCGGCAAGTTCCTTGCGGCGGTGATTGATCTCGACGACGAGCTGGTAGGTCAAGGCCTCATAACCCTTGGAGATCACCTTGATGCCCTCGACCTTGGAGATGCGGTCGAGATCGGCCAGCGGCACCGCCGAGAAGGCGGCAAGCTGGATTTCGTCGGCTTCGAGCGCCGCACCCGCCGACGCGCGGTCGGGCAGCACGCGGAAGACGATCTCGTCGAGCTTCGGCTGATCCTTGTCCCAGTAGTTCTCATTGCGCGCCAACCGGTAATATTCGCCGGGCTTGTATTCGGCGAAGGTGAAGGGGCCGGTGCCGACGAGCTTGTTGTTACCAGGATTGGTGGCAATATCGCTGCCGTCGAAGACGTGCTTGGCGACGACGCTGGTGACGACGGGCAGGGCATTGCGGATGAGCTGGAACGGCGTCGGCTTGGAGAAGCGGAAGATGGCGGTGTAGTCGTCGGGCGTATCGACGGCCTCCAGATTGGCGAAGACCAGGCGGCCGAGATTTTGTAGCGGCTTCCAGATATTGAGGGCGGAAAAGGCGACATCGACCGAGGTGAACGGCTTGCCGTCATGCCAGGTGACGCCGTCACGCAGCTTGAAGGTGACGGAGAGGCCGTCGGGCGCCCCCTCCCAGGACGTGGCAAGACGCGGCGCAAGCCCGTCCTTGCCGTCGAACGAGGCTTCGGCCAACGGTTCGATCACCTTGCTGGCGATGAAGAAAACACCGTTCGAGGCGACAATGGCGGGATTGAGATTCTTCGGCTCGGAATCGGCCGCGACGACCAGTCGACCACCCTTTGGCACATCCTGAGCAAGAGCTTGCCGAGCGAGCGCCGTCGAAGCGAGGAGCAGGGCGGTGCCCTTCATCAGTGTGCGCCGCGAGATAGATGGTACGGTCATGACCCCTCCTGATCGATCGAATTCCGAGCGCCCATATTCAGGGCGAAATGCCGATTGTCATAGAGGTTAGACTCTAAACCTCGGACATCGCGAGACATTTTTTGTCACCCAGCCATTATTCGCTCAACCATTGGCCGCAAAACGGGTGGGCTCTTTGAAGAGATCGCGATAGGCCGCGCCCGGATGCGGCGCGACGAGACGCGGTCCGGCGCCCCCAAGCTTTTCCCGTAGCGTTCCCTTCGCATATTCTTGCTTGTAGACGCCGCGTTTCTGCAATTCCGGCACCAGCAGGTCGACCGCATCCTCGAAACTCTCGGGCGTCACGGCATAGGCAAGGTTGAAGCCGTCGACATCGGTGTCTTCGACCCATTCCTGCATCAGATCGGCGACGGTCTGCGGCGAGCCGACGAAAACCGGACCGAACCCGCCGACGCCGACCCAGTCGGCCATTTCGCGCACCGTCCATTCCTTGGTCGGGTCGATGGTGGTGAAGGTCTCGACGGCCGATTGCACCGCATTGGTATGGCGGTGGCGCAGCACCTCGTCCGGCCCGAACTGGCCGAAATCGATACCGGTCCAGCCGGAGATCAGCGTCAGTGCACCCTCGAAGGAGGCGTATTTGCGGTATTCGTTGAATTTCCGCTGCGCCTCCGCATCCGTCTCGCCAAGAACGACGGTCTGCAGGTTGAAGGCGAGGATTTCCCGCGGGTTGCGGCCGGCGCGCTCGGCCGCCTCGCGGACATTGGCGACGTAGCGTTTCAACACGGCTTTCGACGGCGAGGCGACGAAGATGCATTCGGCATGGGCGCCGGCGAAATCCTTGCCGCGGCTGGAGGCGCCGGCCTGGTAGAGCACCGGCGTGCGTTGCGGCGAAGGTTCGCTCAAATGGATGCCGGGCACGTTGAAATGTCTGCCGGAATGACCGATCGGATGAACCTTGTCGGGGTGAGTGAAGATGCCGGCTTCCCGGTCGCGAACGACGGCGCCATCCTCCCAGCTGCCCTCCCAGAGCTTGTAGCAGACCTCCAGATATTCCTCGGCGAGATCGTAGCGATCATCATGCTTCGTCTGCGCCGGCTGGCCGATGTTCAGCGCACCGCTGTTGAGATAGGAGGTGACGATATTCCAGCCGACGCGCCCCTTGGTCAGGTGGTCGAGCGTCGAGATACGGCGGGCGAAAGTATAGGGATGCTCGAAGGAGAGCGATGCCGTCAGGCCGAAACCGAGATGCTCGGTCGCATAGGCCATGGTCGGAATGAGCTGCAGCGGATCGTTGACCGGCACCTGCGCCGAATGGCGAAGGGCCGCATCGACATTGCCGTTCAGCACATCGTAGACGCCGAGCACGTCGGCGATGAACAGCCCGTCGAACTTGCCTCGCTCCAGCGTCTTTGCCAGATGCACCCAGTAGTCGAGATCCTTGTAGGTCCAGGACTTGTCGCGCGGATGGCGCCAGAGCCCCGGCGACTGGTGTCCGACGCAATTCATGTCGAAGGCGTTCAGCCTGATTTGGCGGGTCATGTCTTTCTTCCTTGGAATTTAAGGATTGCTGCGGCCGAGGCCGTAGGTCAGCGCCAAGGCGCCGACGAGCACGGCGCCCTTGACGAAATCCTGGGTGTAGTAGGGAGCGTTCAGCATGGTGAGGCCGTTCAGAAGCACGCCGACGAAGACGGCGCCGGCGATGGTGCCGAGCACGTTCGGACGGCGCAGATTGAGAACGGCAAAGCCGATCAGCGCGGCGGCGACCGAATCCATCAGCAGCGAGCCGCCGGAGGAGATGTCGCCGCGCCCGACGCGGGCGGCAATGACGATGCCGCCGAGCGAGGCCAGCGTGCCCGACAGCACATAGGCGAGGGTCTTCAGCCTGACGGTCGAGGCCCCTGCGAGCCGGGTGGCGACCTCGTTGCCGCCGGTCGCAAACAGCAGCCGGCCGATGCGGGTGCGTTCGGTGAGCACGAAGAGCGCAACGGCAACCGCCGCCATCAGCACCACGGAAACGGGAAGGGTGCCGAGGATGCTGTAGCGGCCGATCAGCAGGAAGGCCGGGTCATAGGCCCCGGTCGCCTTCGTGCCGTCGGGCAAGGTGAGGCCTGCTGAAATCGACCGGCCGGCCGTCGGGATCAGCTGCAGGCCGGAAAGCAGGAACATCATCGCCAGCGTCGCCAAAAGATCGGGCACCCTCAAGCACACGATCAGGAAGGCGTTGACGAGGCCGATCAGGGCGCCAAAACCGAGCACCAGCGGCACCGTCGTGTAGACGTCGAACTGCCAGACGATCATCGCGTAGCTTGCCGCCATGACGCTTGATGCGGCGACCGCGCCGATCGACAGGTCGAAGCCGCCGACAGCAAGCGTGACGGTGACGCCGGCCCCGAGGATGGCGACGACGGACACCGCCTGCAGGATGCTCATCAGATTGGCGATATTGATGAAGGCGGGCTCGGCGATGGTGAAGCCGACGACGAGAGCCGCAAGCAGAATGAACACAGCGCCCGCCCGCAACAAGGCCCCAAGAGCGGCGAGGCGGCCGCTCTCGGCTTCAGGCAGCGTCTTTGCCCGCGTGCTTGCCTCGGAAAGAGTGTCGTTGTCGATCGTCGTCATGCGGAAATTCCCTGAATGGCGGAAAGAGCGGCAAAGCCGCCTGCAGCGGATTCCAACACGTGGCGGTCGATGACCAGGATGCGGTCGGCCACCTCATACGCCTCCTCCGGATCGGAGGTCGCGATCAGCGTCGCCCGGTCGGTGCGGGAACGGATTGCCCGGATGATGTCATGGCGGGCGCCGACGTCGACGCCCTGGAACGGTTCGTCGAGCAGCAGCAGCCGGCTTGGTTCTGCCTCCCAGCGGGCGATCACCGCCTTCTGCTGGTTGCCGCCGGACAGCGACCAGATCGAAGCGAGCGGGCCGGCGGCCTTGATGCCGAAACGGGCAATCGCCTGCTCGGCCTCGCGCCGCTCCCGTCCGCCGAGGAGAAAACCGTGGGGATACCATTTGCCGAGATGCGGCAGGCTGATCGTTGCTGACAGCGAATGGCCGGGCCATGCCGGCGGCATCAGCGAGGAACGATGCCGGTCTTCGGCCGCCATTGCGACACCCGCAGCGATCGCTTCGGCCGGGTTTTTCGGCCGGTAGGGACGGCCATCGAGAAACATCGCGCCACGGCGAAGCGCCGTCACGCCGAAGATCGCCTGCAGCAGCCGGCTCTTGCCGGCGCCGAGCACGCCGGTGACCGCCACCACCTCGCCTTCGTGCAATGACAGATCGAAGGTCGCACTTCCGGGCAGCAGGCTGATATCGCGCATTTCGAAAATCGCCGGCCCCGCCGCGGGCCGCGCATCCGGCCGCGCCGCATCCAGCCTGCGGCCGATCATCGTCTCGATGGCGACCGAAAAATCGATTGGCCGCGCGAAGGTGCCGACGACACGACCGCCGCGCATGACGAGCGCGCGGTCGGCGATGGCTTCGAGATCGGCTGTGCGATGAGAGATATAGAGGATTGCCAGGCCCCGCTCGCGAAGCTTGAGCAGAATATCGAAGAGGCGGCGGCTTTCCTCTCCGGAAAGGCTCGCCGTCGGCTCGTCGAGGATGAGGAGGTCGGCGCGGTTGGCAAGCGCCCGGGCGATTGCCACGAGTTGCCGGTCGGCGCTGGTGAGTTCGCCGAAATCACGATCGAGCGGCAGGCTGAAACCGGCAGCATCGAGCATGGCCTGTGCGGCGTGGCGAATGCCGGCGCGCGAGACGAAGAAGGGCGTACTGCGATCGGCGAACCGGTTGAGAAGCAGGGCATCGGCGACGGTCAATCCGGCGGCGCCGACCAGATCGGTCGACTGATGCACGGTGACGACGCCGGCTCTTGCCGCTTCGGCCGGACTGCGCGGCGCAAAAGGGCGGCCGTCGAAACTGACCATGCCGCCATCGGCCGCAAGCACGCCGGACAGGATCTTGACCAGCGTCGATTTGCCCGCCCCGTTGGCCCCCATCAGCGCCACGATCTCGCCACGCTCCATCGAAAGAGCGGCACCGGCAAGCGCCCGTGTCGAGCCGAAGCTGCGGGTGATGTTGTCAATCTGAAGAAGCGGCATCGATCGTGTCCGGGGCTGCATTTGTATCGGGAGTGTGCCCTGTCCGGGCGGTCGAACTCCAGGCACGCCTTTCCCTTGCGAACTGTCTGCGGGAAACAAAGAATCTCCCGCAGCCGGTAAAATCGGATCATTTACTCTACTAAAAACATAGAGATTATATCTAAATAATCCGACGCGTCGCGAGGGCTGCCGGTCCTGTCAGACGACGCCTCTTATTGCTAAAAGGAACGCGACGATGAAATCCCTCGCACGGCTTGCGCTGTCTGCCGCCGTCATTCCCTTCATCTTCATTCAGGGTGCAAGCGCCGACGGCCTGTCCGGCGCGCCGGCGCCCTTCGACAAGGGTGGCGTGAAGGTGGCGCTGATCAGCTACATCTCGGCCGGTGATTTCTTCCAGGCCTATCAGGCCGGTGCTGAGGCCCAGGCCAAGGCGCTGGATATCGACCTGCGCGTCTTCCCGGGACGGCAGGACGCCGCCGAGCAGCGGGAGCAGATCCTGCAGGCGATCAATCTCGGCGTCTCCGGCATCGTCATCGACCATGGCCTGCCGGAATCGCTCGGCGATGTCGTGCAACAGGCACTCGACAAGGGCATCAAGGTCGTGGCCTTCGACGTCAACCTCAACAATCCGAAGATCCCGCAGGTCGAGCAGAGCGATCACGAGCTCGCCTCGCTTGCCCTCGAACAGGCGGTGAAGGATAACGGCAAGGACTTCAAAGCCGGCTATGTCTATGTCGCCGGCTTTGCGCCGCTCGACCGCCGCAACGAAGTCTGGGACAAGTTCAAGTCCGAAAATACCGGCGTGGTCGAAAAGGCTCGCTTCGGCAATGTCAGCGATACGACGGCGACCTCGACCGCCGACCAGGCGAAGGCCGCGCTCACCGCCAATCCCGATATTTCTGTGGTCTTTGCCCCCTATGACGAATTCGCCCGCGGCGTGAAGCTCGCCGCCAACGATCTTGGCATATCGAAAAAACTCAAGATCTATTCGGCCGATGTCTCGACCGCCGATATCCAGGAAATCACTGAGGAAGGCAGCCCGTGGGTCGCGACCGTCGCAACCAATCCGGCCGTGGTCGGCGCAGTCTCCATCCGCGCCGCCGTCCTCGAAATAGCCGGGCAGACCGTTCCTCATCAGATCACGGTCAAACCGACGCTTCTGACGCAGGAGAGCCTGCGCGCCGCCGGCGTCAAGACGATCGAGGAACTGGCCGCAAAGATCCCAGCCTTCAGCACGAGCGATGCGGCGACCGCCAGCTGGATCCCGGACAAGCTGTTCTGAGGCTTTTCATCCTCGATCTTTCCGGCGGGAGCGTTCGGTTCCCGCCGGATCATCTTTTGAAGATTTGGAGTTCCGCCATGAGCCAATCCAATGTGATCTTCGCGGCCAGTCGCAACCCGACACGCGAAGACCTCTTTGCCCGCGCCGAGGAAATCTCGGCCGACCTTTCCCGGCGTGCCGCCGATCTCGATCGCGAAGGCGGCCCCCCGCTTGCCGAGATCATCAAACTGAAGAATGCCGGCCTGCTCAACGCGCTGCATCCCACCAGCATCGGCGGTGGCGGTCTCGACTGGGTCGACGGGCTGAAGCTCGTGCGCATTCTTGCCCGCGGCGAAAGCTCGATCGGCCAGTTGCTCGGCTATCACTATGTCAACAGCCAATATATCTATTGGGCGCTCGAACCCGCGCGCGCCCATGCGCTGGGCAGCGAGACTGTCGCAAGGAACCTTTACTGGGGGGCGGCGGTCAATCCACGCGATCCCGGATTGGTGCTGACCCGCCGCGGCAACGGCTATGTGCTGAACGGCCGCAAATCCTTCTCCACTGCGGCCCGGGTCTCCGACTATATCAACGCCAATGCGGCCCTCGACGACAAAATCGCCGGCTTCGCCGTGCCGACCAATCGCCCCGGCTACGTCGCCAACGACGACTGGGACAATATCGGCCAGCGCCTGTCCGACAGCGGCAGCGTCGAGTTCCACGATTTCCCCGTCTATGAGGAGGATTTCGTCGGCGTTCCCGCTGCGCCCGATGCCGCAGCACCGGTGCTTTCAACCTTCAACACGCCATTCATCCAGCTGGTCTTCGTCAATTTTTATCTCGGCACGGCCGAAGGCGCGCTGCAGGCGGCTGTCGATTATGTCAGAACCACCACCCGGCCGTGGATCACCTCAGGCGTCGAGCGCGCCGCCGACGATCCCTATATCCTTGAGCGCGTCGGCGAATTCACCGCCACACTGAAGGCTTCGGCAGCCCTTGCCGACAGCGCGGCATCAGCCGTGCAGGCCGGCCTTACCCGCGGCCCCGATGTGACGGCGCGCGAGCGCGGCGAGGCGGCGGCGGAAGCCTATGCCGCCAAAGTCCACGCCACCCATGCCTCGCTCGACATCACCTCGCGCGTCTTCGAGTTGACGGGCGCACGCTCGACGGCGGACAAACACCGCTTCGACCGGTTCTGGCGCAATGTCCGCACCCACACGCTGCACGATCCGGTCTTCTACAAGGCAAGGGAAGTCGGCGAATTCGTGCTGAACGACCGGATACCGGAAGTCAGTCTCTACAGCTGAGGCGGGATCCTCATCACCGAAAGCAAAACCCCACCGCCGCGGTGGATCAGCTTGTGACAACCTCTCCTCCTTCATGCTCGGCCTTGTGCCGAGCATCTGACCACGGCAATTTCCTAGCAGGAAACCGTTTATTTTCAGGCGCTTAATTGGACGTACGCAGATCCTCGGCACAAGGCCGAGGATGACGTCGTGGGTTTGCGGCGGTTTGTAAGCAACCTGAACCCACCGCCGGCACCGGCAGTGGCTTTTGGAAACAGCTGAAACTTCAGAGCGCGCCGTTCTTCGGCGGCGTCACGCCGTTCAGATGATAGTTGCCGACGACGTGATATTTCCAGCGTACCGGATCGTGCAGCGTATGGGTGCGGGCATTGCGCCAGTGGCGGTCGAGATTGAGGCCGATCTGCACCGACGAGGTTCCGGCGAGCTCGAAGAGCGTATTCGAGGCCTCGAGCGCCACCTCAGTCGTCAGCACCTTGGCGGCGGCGACTGCAAGCGTGGCCTCGACCACCTTTTGTTCCGTCGTCTCGACCTGCGCGGCATCCACCTTGTGGCCGGCGCGTTCGACAAGAGCGGTCGCGGCTTCCAGCCGGATGGCGATCTGGCCGACCTTGGCGATCGTCAGCGGATCGTCGGAGGCGCGGTCGAGGCCGCTATCCATCCAAGGGCGCGATTTCGTCCTGACGAACTCAAGCGTTTCGGCAAAAGCTGCCCGCGCGATGCCGAGATCGATACCGGCATGGATGATCTGGCCGACCGAGCCGATCGTCGTCGGCCGTTCGAAGCCCTTGTGATGGAAGACCACGGAATCGGCGCTGACATAGACATTGTCGAGGATCGTCGTGCCGCTGCCGGTGGTGCGCTGGCCAAAACCGTCCCAGTCGTCGACGACCTCGACGCCCTGGGTGCCCTTCGGCACGAAGGCCATGGTCAGCCGCTCCTCCGCATCGAGTGCGAAGACGGTGATCCAATCGGCAAAGAGCACGCCTGTGGAATAGAATTTGCGGCCATTGATCCGGTAGCCCGGGCCGTCGCGGGTGATGCGCGTGTTGTAGTGCCCGACCGTCTTCGTGCCGCGCTCGGAAAGCGCATTGCCGAACCGGTCGCCGGCAAGCACCCGGCCGAAGAAATAGCGCTGCTGCTCTTCGCTGCCGTCCGTTCTCAAGGCTTCGAGGATATAGAAATGGTTCTGCGGAATCTGACCGATCGAACCGTCCGCTTCGGAAAGGATCGCCGTGATTTCGGCGAGCACCGCGTTCGAGACGTCCAACCCGCCATATTGCGCCGGCACGGTGATCGCCAGAAGGCCGGACTGCGCGAGCAGGTCGAGTTCGGCAAAGGGCAGTATCCGGTCGCTGTCGCGGTGCGCGGCGCTTGCCGCAAATTGCGCCGCCAGCCTGCGGGCGGTTGCGATCGCTTCCTCATCGCTGCCGATACGGTCGGCCACCGGCCGGATCTGATCTGCTTGCCTCAGCACGTTATTCATAGACGTCTCCAATTCTGACGGTCCTATCGGTGAAAGAAATCGAGCGTCGAGATAAGAGTACAAATTCTATAGATGCGATAGAAAATAAAAAGTGTTTGCTTATCGGCCTTCGGAGGCCGCGATTAGGGTTCAGGCCCGACATTCGCGCGGCGAGGCTCCCGGGGGACGATGAAATTCCAACCTTCCCGGCCTCGATTTGATTTCGACCCCTCCCTACGTAACCATTGTCGGGTGCGTCGCCGCGCCGATAGAAAAAGCCCAATGCGGAGCAGGCGGCCTACCTTGCCCGATCCATGAGGAAAATCATGACCCGTTCACGGCAATTGCGCCTCGGCGCCTTCATGCGTCCCGTCAGCCTGCATACCGGTGCATGGCGCTATCCCGGTTCCTACCCCGACGCCAACTTCAATTTCGTGCATCTGAAGTCCTTCGCGCAGGCGCTGGAACAGGCGAAATTCGACGCCTTCTTCATGGCCGATCACCTTGCCGTGCTCAACATGCCGGTCGAGGCGCTCAGGCGCAGCCACACGGTAACCTCCTTCGAGCCCTTCACATTGCTGTCGGCACTGGCGGCCGTGACGGAGCGCATCGGCCTCGTTGCCACCGCTTCCACCACATTCGACGAGCCCTATCATATCGCCCGACGTTTCGCCTCGCTCGATCACATTAGCGGCGGCCGTGCCGGCTGGAACATTGTCACTACGTCCAACCCCGACGCCGCGCTGAATTTCGGTCTCGACGAACATGTAGAGCATGGCGAGCGTTATCATCGCGCCCGGGAATTCTACGATGTCGTGACCGGGCTGTGGGACAGCTTCGCCGACGATGCTTTCATCCGCGACCGGGAAAGCGGCCTGTTCTTCGATCCTGACAAGATGCACGTGCTCGGCCACAAGGGGGAGGAGCTCAGCGTCCGCGGGCCGCTTAATATTGCCCGCCCGCCGCAGGGCTGGCCTGTCATCGTCCAGGCCGGCCAATCAGATCCCGGCCGCCAGCTTGCCGCCGAGACTGCCGAAATGGTCTTCTGTTCACCGCGCGATCTTGCCGCCGGCAAGGCGCTCTATGCCGCTATCAAGGGCCGCATGGAAACGATCGGCCGCAACCGCGAGCATCTGAAGATCCTGCCGGCCGCCTTCGTCATCGTCGGCGAGAGCATCGAGGAGGCACGCGCCAAGCGCGCCGCACTCGACAGCCTGGTACATTACGACAGCGCCATCGCCTCGCTCTCGATCGCGCTCGGGCATGATGCTTCCGGCTTCGATCCCGACGCACCGCTGCCAGCCGATATTCCCGACACCAATGCCAGCAAGACCGGCCGCGCCCAGGTGCTGAAACTTGCAGCCGAGGAGAGGCTGACCGTCCGCCAACTGGCGCAACGCTACGGTGGCTATGCCGGCCTCGCCTTCGTCGGCACGCCCGCAAGCATTGCCGACGAGATGGAACGCTGGCTGGAGGAGGAAGGCTCGGACGGCTTCAATATCGTCTTCCCCTATCTGCCGCAGGGTCTTCTTGACGTCACCGAGCGACTGGTTCCGGAGCTTCAGCGCCGCGGCCTGTTCCGCAGCGAATATGACGGCACGACGCTGCGCGAACATCTTGGCTTGCCGCGGCCGGAGAACCGGTTTTTCGCAGCCCCCACGTGAGGCGTGTCAACCGCTCGGGCTCGAACGCCTTTTCGCCGTCCCGATCTCAAACGCGTCGCTTTCCCCCGGAACCAGTTCGAGCGGCCAGACAATATTGTGTCCCGCTTCAGGATAGAACGCGCGATAGGCCGGCACATTGGCGAGAAGCGTCTGTCCGAGCGCGACGCCGAGATCATAGAGCGACATACGGAAGCAACTGAGCGAAGGGTTTAGGAACCGTGCGCGCGGGGCATCGCGGAAGCCGATCACGGCAAGGTCGCGGCCGGGCATGACGCCCGATTCCATCAGGCGGCGGTAGAGGCCGATCGCCATCAGCTCGTAGATCAGAATTACCGCCGTTGGCCGCTCTTCAAGGAGCAGCAGCTCATGGGCCGCCTGGTAGCCGCCCGGTTCACTCGATTTGACGCGGATGACGAGCGACGGATCGAAGGCGATACCGTGCCGCGCCAGCGCGCGGCGATAGCTCTCGAGAAAGACATAGCCGAGGTTGACCTCGCTCGACGGTGCCGTGATCGCGATCCGGCGGTGGCCGCGCGCGACCAGCCGTTCAACAGCACGGTCGGCCACGCCTTCGAAATCGAGATCGATCCAGGGGAAATTGCCGGGGGAAAGGCTGCGGCCGACCGCAACGAAGGGGATCCTTGCCCGTGACAGAAGATCGATGCGCCGGTCGATGCGCTGCATATTCGAGATGATCATCGCATCGACGATGCGGCGCGCCACGATCCGCTTCAGATATTCGTGCGGGTCTTCGTCGCTCGGGCAGGGCAGCATGATCAGGTCGAGCTTGTGGCGGGCAAAGACGCTCTGCAGGCCGCTGGTGACGCCGAGAAAGAAGTTGTCGGCATTTTCGACCGCCTCGGCGCTCGATTCGATCATCAGGCCGATGACCTTCGTCTCGCCCTGCCTCAGGCTCCGCCCCGATTGGTTGGCGACATAGCCGAGTTCCTCGGCTGCGGCCAGCACGCGGCGCCGCGTTTCCTCGTTGACATCAGGCTTGCCGTTCAGCGCCCGGGAGACTGTGCCGATCGAAATATTCAACTGTTCGGCAAGCTGGCGGATCCCCTTCATCGCTGTTGATTTTCCCCGATCTGCAATTTCGCATTTGGCGTCTATTGACATCGCAAAATGTTTCCGCCACCATTCGTAAACGTTTACGGAGTGCGTGTCACGAGGAGAGTTGGCGCCATTCCCTGGAGGAAATCGTGAAATTCAGTGCCATTCTGTGCGGGTGCGGAGCTATGTCCAAAGGTTGGTTGCGCGCCATCGCCTCCAACCCTCAACTCGCCGAGTCCATCGCCGTCGTCGGCCTCGTCGACCTGAACCGGGAGACGGCGGAAAAGCTCGCAGCCGAGTTCGGTCTGGAAGGCGCCGTCATCGGCTCTGACCTGTTCGAAGTCATCGCTGCCACCAAGGCCGATCTGGTCTTCGACATCGTCATTCCGGCCGCGCGCTACGATATCGTTTCGACGGCGCTGAAGGCCGGCTGCCATGTGCTGAGCGAAAAGCCGATGGCCGCCTCGCTGGCCGAAGGCGCGGCGCTGATCGATCTCGCCGCCGAGACCGGCCGCATCCACGCCGTCATCCAAAACCGCCGTTTCATCTCGGGGATCAGGCGCCTGCGCCGTTTCGTCGACAGCGGCGCGATCGGCGAACTCACCGGCATCCATTGCGACTTTTTCCTCGCACCGCATTTCGGCGGCTTCCGCGAAGACATGGACAACGTCCTGCTTCTCGACATGGCGATCCACACCTTCGATGCCGCCCGCTACGTCGCGGATAAAAAACCGCTCGCCGTCTATTGCGTCGAGCGCAACCCAAAGGGTTCCTGGTACCGGCACGGCGCGTCGGCGAACGCGATCTTCGAATTTTCCGACGATATCGTGTTCACCTATCGCGGCTCTTGGTGCGCCGAAGGCGAGCGCACCAGCTGGGAAAGCCAGTGGCGGCTCGTCGGCTCGAAGGGAATGCTGACCTGGGACGGCGAGGAGAGCTTCAAAGCGGCCATCGCCGGCGAAGAGCCAGGCCTTCTGCACGGCTTTGTCTCCGTAAACGTTCCCGGTCCGGAGCACGAGGAGGAGACTCACGGCCACGTCAGCGTCATCGCCGATTTCATCGCGGCGATCCGCACCGGCAAGCAGCCCGAGACCGTCAATTCCGACAATATCAGAAGCCTTGCCATGGTCTTTGGCGCGATCGAAAGCGCCAGGACCGGCCGGCGCATCGAAATTTCAGCATAGGATGAGTGACGTGAGCAACCCTGCAAAATCCATACGCATCGGCACCATGGTCAGCGGCAACAAGGGCGATGCCGCCACCCGCATCGGTCAGATTGCCGACCTGGGCTTCGAGAGCTTCGAGCCCTTCTTCTGGCAGACGACCAAGGGGCAGAACCTCGCCGAGCTCGGCAAGCGCTGCCTCGACGCGATCGGCGACCGCGACATCACCATCTCGACGCTCGGCATGTTCGGCAATCCGCTGGAAGAGAGCGCAATCGATCTCGAGACGCTGCAGGGCTGGAAGGACTGCATCGACAATGCGCATCATTTCGGCGCATCTTGCGTTGCCGGCTTCACCGGCCGCGTCCGCGGCAAGCCGCTGACCGACAGCCTGCCGCGCTATAAGCAGATCTGGAGCGAGCTGGCCAAACGGGCCGCCGACAAGGGCGTCAAGATCGCCTTCGAGAACTGCGCCATGGACGGCAATTGGGCGAGCGGCGACTGGAACATCGCCCACAACCCGGATGCCTGGGAACTGATCTTCAACGAGACGCCTGATGACCATATCGGGTTGGAATGGGAACCCTGCCATCAGATGGTCTATCTGATCGACCCCATGCCGCAGATCCGCAAATGGGCGCACAAGATCTTCCACGTCCACGGCAAGGACGCGACCATCCGCTGGGAGGTCATCAAGGAACACGGCATCTTCGGCAAGGAGAAATTCGTCTTCATGCGCACGCCGGGCTTCGGCGACAGCAACTGGACCGACATCATTTCCGAGCTGCGCCTTGCCGGCTGGTCGGGCTCGATCGACATCGAAGGCTGGCACGATCCGGTCTATCGCGACGAACTCGAAATGACTGGTCAGATTCACGGGCTCAACTATCTGAAGAAATGCCGGGGCGGAGATTTCGTTGTTGATCCCTGATCGACGCCTAAGGTGGGGCGCCGCCGGCTGGGAGGCCTGGCGGGGCACCACGACTGACTAATTTGGTCTTTTCGCGGCGCAGCCGCTTCTTTGGGAGGAAAGCATGAAAAGAATTGCAAGACTTGCGCTAGCACTCGGCACAGCGATGCTGATGACATCGATCGGCCATGCCGAGCAGAAGACCTTCAAGATCTGGTGGTTCGAGGAGCCGACCACGGCTCAGGGCATTGTCTGGAAGAAAGCGCTCGAGGAGTTCAAGACGAAACATCCGGACGTCACCGTCAGCTTCGAGCAGAAGACCTTTCAGCAGTTGCAGGCCTCAGGCGGCATGATCCTCAATTCCGATCAGGCCCCTGACGTGCTCGAGTACAACAAGGGCAATGCGACCGCTGGCCTGGTTGCAAGCCAGGGATTGCTGACCAATCTGGATGCCTATGTGAAGAAGGAAGGCTGGGACAAGATCCTTAACGAAGGCGATTTTGTCCTGAGCCGTTACGACGAGAAGGGCATCTATGGCTCCGGCCCTGTTTGGGGCGTCTCGGTCTTCGGCGAATATGTTTCGTGCTTCTACAATATCGACATGTTCGAAAAGGCAGGACTCAAGCCGCCGACGACGCTCGAAGAGTGGGTCGCCAGCATGGAAGCCTTCAAGCAGAAGGGTCTCACACCTCTTGCGCTCGGCGCCATCGACACCAGTGGCCAGCACTTGCTTGCCTCTCTCGCCTATACCAAGGCCGATGACGCCTGGGTCCAGAATTATCAGGGTTTGAAGGCCCCCCTCGATGGCGCGCCCTACCTCTATGCGGCGCAGACATTGGTCGACTGGGTCAGCAAGGGCTACATCAACAAGGACTCCACGGGCATGAAGGACCCGGACGCCGCTCTGCTCTTTACCTCCGGCAAAGCGCCGATGTACGTCTCGGGCACGTGGAATCTCGGCACGTTCGCCTCGACCATCAAGGACTTCAAGTGGGGTCAGTTCGTAATTCCGACGCCGAAATATTCGGTCGGCTCGACAGGCAATCTCTGGGTCGTTCCCAAGGGTAGCAAGAATCCCGATCTCGCCGCCGAGTGGATCAGCCTGACCTTGTCGCCGAAGTACCAGGCTGAACTCGGCAATGCCGGCGGCGTGCCGATCGCCGCTGATCTTTCCGCCATCACCAACCCCATCGGCAAGAACGCCGCAGCGGTTTTCAAGCAGATCTCTGACAAAAGCGGCCTCGGTTTCTATCCTGACTGGCCGGTCCCCGGCTACTACGACGTGCTCAATCAGAAAGACACCGGTCTCTTCCAGGGCAGCCTGACCGCGGAGCAGTTCGTCGAACAGATCAAGCAGGTTTACGACGACGCGCAGGAAAATCAGTAGCGCGACCTTGAACGCTGGGCTGCGCCTCCGGCGCAGCCCATTATGCGAGGCTGAAGGAAGAATGATATGGCGATATCCAGCCAGCGATCGAGCGACGGTTCACGAAGCTATAGCCTCTACCTCATCCCAGGGGCGATCGGCTTCATCCTGATCGTACTCATACCGCAGCTTGCTAATCTCGGGCTGAGCTTCACGGCATGGAAAGGGGTTGGCACGCCGCGACCGGTCGGCCTGCAGAACTATCATCGTCTGCTTACGGACGATCAATTCTGGGGGTCGATGTATCATACGCTGCTGTTCATCGTCTCGATGACCGTGATACCGGTGTGCATCGGCCTAGTGCTGGCCGCTTTGCTGTTCGACTATGTCAGGGATCAATTCGGGGAATGGGTCTCGAGCTTCTTCAGGGCCGGCTTTTACTTACCGCAGATTCTGCCCGTAACGGTCGCGGGCGTGCTCTGGGGCTGGATTCTCAATCCAGTCGGTGTCATCAACATTACGCTAAAGGCCATCGGCCTCGATAATCTCGCCCAAAACTGGATCGGCGATGCGACATACGCGCTTGCTGCCGTCTCGCTCGTTATCGTCTGGATACAGGTCGGCTATTGTCTGGTGGTTTTCATGGCGGGTCTTTCGCGCATCGACCCTTCTCTCTACGAGGCCGCCGAGCTCGATGGGGCAAACTGGTGGAGCCGGCTGGTGACGATCACCATCCCGCTTCTGGCGCCGGAGATTTTCGTCGTTGTGCTGACCACGCTGATCGCAGCGCTTAAAGTCTTTGCGCCAATCTTTGTCATCACCGCCGGCGGCCCCGACAATTCCACCCTCGTGCCGTCCTATCTGACTTACTACCACTTCTTCACAACACAACGCGTCGGCTATGCCGCGGCCATCGCGGTCGTGCAAACGACTCTGACGATCGCTTTGGCCGTGATTTTCCTACGCTTCCAGAGCCAGCAGGAGGCGAAGGAGTAGATCATGGCTTACTCAGTTCTCAGCGACGGTACGACCAAGGCAAAAGCGACGGCGGCAGCGGATCGCGCCCGACGCGATCCCATGCGGTGGGTGGTGCTGGCCATCCTTATCCTACTCCTCGCCTTTACGCTCTTTCCCTTTTTCCTTGCTCTGCTCAACGCCGTCAAGGCGAGCGCCGAATACGCAGTCGGCGGACCGCTTTCGATTCCTCGGTCGATCGATCTCGCCGCGCTCGAGAAATTCTGGACAGTGTCTGATTTCGGCCGCAAGCTGCTCAACAGCGTGGTGATCAGTCTCGCTGTGTCGGTGTTGGGGGTACTGATAAGCCTGTTCAACGCCTATGCGATTGGGGTCGGCCAGGTGCCGGGTTCGCGCGTGATCTTGGTGGTTTTTCTTCTCGGCATCATGGTGCCGCAGGAGTCCATCATTTACCCGCTTTACTACATGGCGAAAGCGAGCGGCCTCTATGATACGCAGCTTTCCGTGATCATCATTTTCGCGGTCCTGCAAAGCGCTTTCGGGACTTACCTGCTCTCGACCGTGCTGCGTACCTTTCCCAAGGAAATCCTCGAAGCGGCGGAGATGGATGGCTCGACCCACTGGAAAACGCTGTGGTTCGTAATCGTCCCGATGCTGAGGCCGACACTCATGGTCCTGGGAACCTTCTTTTTCATCTGGACTTGGAACGAGTTCTTGATCCCGCTCGTCATGCTGGTGTCCAACAACAACCAGACGGTCTCGGTCGCCATGGGTCTCACCCGCGGTCAGAACATGTCGGACCCGGTACTGCAGGCCTCGGCGGCTTTCCTGGGTATCATACCGACCGTGATCTTCTTCTTGATCTTCCAGCGCACGCTAACGCGCGGCATCGCCGCTGGAGCAGTCAAATGATGACGTTTTTCACCCTTGACCATCCCATCGGTCCCGGTTGGGGACCAGCAAGGTTTTCAGTATGAGCCAGGACATCCAAATCGAACTCTTGGGCGTCGAGAAGCACTATGGCGCCTTTCACGCGCTTAAGAACGTCAACCTTTCAATTCCCAAGGGCACGTTCGTGGCACTGGTCGGTCCGTCGGGATGCGGCAAGTCCACATTGCTCCGTTCGCTTGCCGGGCTGGAAAAAATTACCGGCGGCACGCTGAAGATTGCCGGCGAGGTGATGAACGACGTACCGCCGCGGGCACGCGATATCGCTATGGTTTTTCAGAGTTACGCCCTCTATCCACATATGACGGTGGAACAGAATCTGACCTATTCGCTGAAAATGCACGGCGTCCCTAAGGCCGAGGCAAAGCGGAAAGCCGAGGAAGTCGCTGTCATCACCGGTCTTTCCCGGTTGCTCGACCGTTATCCCCGCCAGCTTTCCGGGGGCCAACGGCAGCGCGTCGCCATGGGCCGCGCCATTATCCGCAACCCCCAGGCCTTCCTGTTCGACGAGCCGCTTTCCAACCTTGATGCGGCGCTGCGTGTCTCGATGCGCAAGGAAATCCGCGCCCTGCACGACCGGCTGGGCGCCACTTTCGTCTACGTCACCCATGATCAGGTCGAAGCGATGACCAT
The DNA here is from genome assembly GCF_000172795.2 of Rhizobium sp. CIAT894. Taxonomy (NCBI): domain Bacteria; kingdom Pseudomonadati; phylum Pseudomonadota; class Alphaproteobacteria; order Hyphomicrobiales; family Rhizobiaceae; genus Rhizobium; species Rhizobium sp. CIAT894. The sequence goes on along the minus strand of NZ_CP020948.1, from coordinate 126,592 downwards.
GGCCGACCATGTGGTTGTCATGCGCGACGGCATCATCGAACAGCAGGGTGCGCCGCTGGACCTTTACGACCGGCCGGCCAACCGCTTCGTCGCCGGTTTCATCGGATCGCCGGCGATGAATTTCATTCCGGCGATCGCCGCCGAAGACGGCAAGAGCCTGATTCTGGATTTTGGCGCGGTGAAGCCGCGGCTTGCGATCGCACGCGCCGTCGAACCGGGGCGCCAACTCATCGCCGGCATTCGCCCGGAGCACATCGAAGTGGTCACGCCCGGGCAGGGCAGCTTCGATGTACCGATCGCCTTCGTCGAATCGACAGGCTCCTCGACCTTCATCGTCGCGGCGACCCAGCCCGAACTGACGATCGTCGAGACCCGACGCGACAAGGTCAGGCCAGGAGAGATGATCGGACTTTCGGTCGATCCGGCCCAGATCCATCTCTTTGACGCGTCGACCGAGCGCCTGATATAAGGCCCGTCCGTCGCGGGCAGCTTCATAAAACCATCATCGGTCTCTGCGAAGGGAGTGGCTCCGCACGATTCACGTCGTCATATCTGCAGCATCCGGATTTTCCACATGACATCCTCCCCGATATCAGCGCGCCTTTCCCCGAACGCGTCATCGCGCCTCATCGTTCTTGCCGAAACGGTGCTGAAGGCGGGCGAAACCGCCCGTAGCTCACTGCGGCGGCGGACATCCGGGGAAATGCTTGCCAAGGCGCCGCGCGATTACCAGACCGAGATCGATGTCGCCGTCGAGCGGATTATCGTCGATGAGATGATCAAGGCCTTTCCGGATTATGCCATCCAGGGTGAGGAAGCCGTCGGCAACCGCACGGCCGGACCGGAAACGCCGATCATCTATATCGACCCGATCGACGGCACCACGAATTACGCCTGGGGCCTCCCGCATTTCGGCATGACGATCTCGATCGCCGAAGGCGGCAGGCTGATCGCCGGCGTCGTCTATGATGCCATGCTGGACGAGCTGTTCAGCGCCGAACTCGGCGGCGGGGCTTATCTCAATGGCGAGCGCATCCGCTGCGCCGATGTCGCCGACATCGAGAACGTGCTGATCGGCGCCGGTCTGCCGATCCCCGGCCAGGTCAAGGCGGTTGCGGAAGAGACCTATTTCGATGCCATCAAACGCTTGATGGCCAACACGGCGGGCGTGCGCCGCCTCGGCTCGGCAGCGCTGTCGATCGCCTATGTCGCCTGCGGCCGTCTGGACGGCTTCTTCGAAGACGGGCTCTCGATCCATGATTTCGCCGCCTCGGCGCTGATGGTCGAAGAGGCCGGCGGCATCGTCACGCGGTTTTCCGGCGCAGCTGTCGACGGGCGGGGCGATATCCTTGCGGCTAGCAAGGCGCTGCATCCCTGGCTCAAGGACGGTTTCTCGCCTAAGACGTAATTGTTTCAGACCGGCAACAGCCGCCCGGCCTCGACATCGCTCTTGGCCGGCGTCGACTGATGGATGAGCGCGTTGTCGCGGAAGACGAAAAAGCTTGTAGAGCTGGGCTCGACCTTCATTCCGGCCTGAATCCGATCATCAGGCGCCACCATCGCCTTCAGTCGGGCGCCATCGGCAAGATCCACATCGACCATCTTGTGAGTACCGAAATCGACGATGCGGTGAACCGTCGCGGCATCTTCCCGGTGCGAAGGACGGATCGCCAGCGCTTCGGGACGGGTGGCGAGCATCACCGGCCCGTCTTCGACGGGAACGGCAAGTGGGAAGAGCGAATGTTCGCAGACACCGTTTCGGGTGCGGCTCTCAACGAAATTCATCGAACCGATGAAACCGGCGACGAAGGCCGTCTGCGGCTGCCGGTAGATGATGCTCGGCGGCGCGATCTGCTCGGTGCGTCCGTCACGCATGACGACGATGCGGTCGGCAAGCGCCAGGGCCTCGTCCTGGCCGTGGGTGACGAAAAGCGTGGTGATGCCGAGACGCTGCTGGATATCGCGCACCTCCTCCCGCAATCTTTCGCGCAGGTGCTGGTCGAGGCTGGCGAAAGGCTCGTCGAGCAACAGGATCTTCGGTTCGAGCACCAGCGAACGGGCGAGCGCAACGCGCTGCTGCTGTCCGCCGGAGAGCTGCGTCGTCATCCGGCGTCCGTAGTCAGCGAGGCCGACCAGCGCCAAAGCATTTTCGACCCGCTCACGGATTTCCGCTTTCGGCAGCCGACGCAGCTTCAGGCCGAAGGCGATGTTGTTGAAGACATCCATATGCGTCCAGAGCGCATGGCTCTGGAACACCATGCCGGTCGGGCGCCGCTCGGGCGGCAGGTTCGTCACATCCTTGGCATCGATGCGGATCGTTCCGCCGCTCGGCCGCTCGAAACCGCCGATCATCCGCAACAGAGTCGATTTGCCGGAGCCGGACGGTCCGAGCAGGCAGACAAGCTCGCCGTCGCCCACTTCGAGTGAAAAATCGCGAACGGCAAAGGTGGTCCCGAACAGCTTCGAAACGCCCTCGATCGCCAGATGTGCCATTCTCAAACCTTTCCCTGAATTGCTGCCTGACGCTTTACGCGCCGAAACCTCTCGCAAAGGCGCCGGTGCCGACGATGCGGCGCGCAAACATCAGCGCGATGAAGGACGGCACCCACAGCATGACGGAGAGTACGGCGCCGTATTGCACGACGATCTGATTGTTGATGAAGCTGATCATCAGTACCGGCATGGTGCGGATCTCCGGTGCGCCGATCAGCCAGGCGCCTTCGGTTTCGTAGAAGGTGCCGACGAAGGTCAGAAGCAGCGCGGCCGATATGGTCGGCGCGGCCTGCGGCAGCGTGATCGACCAGAAGACGCGCAGCGGCGCAGCACCCGCATCGCGGGCCGCCTCTTCCATGCGCCGGTCGACATTCTGGAAGGCTGCGACCGGAATCCAGATCATCAGCATCAGCGTGCCGACGAGCTGGATCAGCACGACGCCCCAGAAGGTGCTGATCAGACCGAGCTGCAGGAAGATGCCGGCGATGGCGACGAGCAGGCCGAATTTCGGAAAGGCATGCGATGCGAGAAAGGACAGGAACAGGATGTTTCGGCCGGGAAAGCGCAAGCGCGCAAAAGCATAGGCCGCGGGAAGGCAGATGACGGCGGACAGAACGGTGACTGTCGTCGTCAATCGAAGGCTGAGGAGGAGGGCCTCCCAGACATCGGGTCGCGCCAGCGTCTGGCCCCAGAAGCGCAGGCCGAATTGCTGTGGGATCACCGAGGGGTAGCGCCAGACCTCGGTGAAGGCCCAGGTTCCGACGACGATCAGCGGCAGCGCGATGAACAGCGTCAGCAGGCCTGCGAAGAGCATGCCGATCCAGTCGAAGCGAAGGGCGATGCTCGGTCTGCCGCCACTCATGGCCGGGCCTCGCGGTTGCGGGCAATCGATCTGATATAAAAGATGCCGAAGACGAGGCAAAAACAGAAAGTGATGACGGCCTGGGTCATGGCGTTGGGCGGATCGTTCATATCGGCGAAGGTGCGCTGCATGAACGGTCCCATCATTTCAGGCGATGCCGGGCCGAGCACGTAGGGGAGAGTGAAGGCGGAGAAGATGCCGAGCACGGCGAAGGAAGCAGTCACCAGCAGCGAATTGCCCATGCGCGGCAGGATGATCGAGACGAAGACCCGCAGCGGCCTTGCGCCGACATCGCGGGCAGCCTCGATGGCGCTGTTCGAAACGGAGGAGAGCCCCGCCGTCAGCATCAGCACCGTGAGGGGAAGATTGTCCCAGACGAGACCGATAACCGGTCCCCATGGCGTTAGATAGGGCGTGCGCAGCTTGGGCAGGCCGACGGAATTCAGCAGCAGATCGACGGTGCCGTTCGGCCCGATCGTCCGGATCAGCGCATAGGCGAGGATGATCGACGGCACGAACATCGGAAAGATCGCCAGGCCCTGCACATAGGCCGCAAGGCGCCCCTGTGAGAAGCGGAGGTAGAGCGCGATCGGAAGACCGATCGCCACAAGCAGGGCGCCGCAGACGGCTGTGGTCCAGAGCGTTACCCAGAGATTGGCGAGGCTGTAGCCGTCGGTGAAGAAGAAGCGGTAGGAGGCGAGCGAAAATTCCCTCGCTCCGTCAGAACCGTGAACGAAGATCGTGCCGACGACCGCCGAAAGAATAGGAAAGATGATCAGCCATGCGAGCAGGAATACCGGCAGGGCGACGAGGAGGAGCCCGATCGCGCTCCCCCTGTTGATGGACCGGTGACGGGGCAGAACCGCCGGCGCAGTATCGGCGGACATCAGGTGCGGCTGATGTTCGGAGCGACGTTGCGATACCAGCCGTCATTGATTGCCTTTTCCCAATCGCCGCTTGGGAAGGTCGGGATGGTTGACGGGATGACGTCGGCATATTTCTTGCGGAGATCATCGGAGATATGATCCCAGGAGACGGCCGGGAAACCGCCGATCTGGGTGATGATCGCTTCCTGCATTTCCGTGGTCAGCATGAAGGCGGCAAGCTTCAGCGCCGCACCCTTGTTGGCGCCGTTCGAGAACACCGTCATGGCGGAGAAGCCGCCGCAAAGGGCGAGATCTGCGAGCTGCACGAGGCCGGTTGTCTCAGGCAGCACACCCTGGGCGATCGCCTGCAGCACCTGATCCGACCAGACCGGCACCATGGTGACGACACCCTGGGCGAGCAGCTGGATCGACTGGGTGTTGCCTGACGTATAGGCGCCCTTGTCGTAGAGCGAGGGAGCGAGATCGTTGAGGATCTTCCAGGCCGGCGGCAGCGCCTCTGTGGCGAAGTCGGCGGTGAAATTCTCGATCTTGAATTTCTTCGGATCGCGGCCGTTGACCTCATGGATGGCGCGGCGGACGAAGTTGCCGCCCGAACCGCCCTTGTCCGGACGGTTGTAAATGAACTGGCCCGGATTGGCCTTGATCCAGGTGGTGAGTTGCTCCCAGCTCTTCGGCGCGTTCTTCGGGTCAAGCTTGGTCGTGTCGTAGGCGAGCAGCACCTGCGAACCGCGGTAGGGAAGCGAGTACGGGATGTCGAAGGCGAGCGGGTTGATCCGGTCGTAGCCTTCGATGTTGTCGGCGGAGAATTTGACCCAGAGGCCGGCATCGATGCCGCCGGAGGGCAGACGCGGATCGAACACCTCGAAGAGGTCGGCCTGGGGATCGGTCTTCGTCTTCAGGGCCGCAAGCGCACGATCGGCGATCGCACGCAGGCCGCTATTGTCGCCGGCATCGGTCACCTTCAGGGCGACTTCAGGATGCGCCTTTTCGAAGGCCGGGCGGATGATGTTGTTCCAGAGATCGATGATATTGGCATCCGAACCGCTATAGAGGTCGATCGTGCCGGCCGCAGCCGATGCGAAACGCGGGAAAGTCAGAAGACCGGCTGCAGCCGACGAGGTGATCAGAAATTCACGCCTATTCATAACCGTCTCCATCAGGTGTCGAGGCTCTGCCTCCGCGGATTGTCGAAGACTTGCTAGCGCCGGCGCGTAACATCGGCATGACAGGACAGGGGCTGTTCGAAGGGAAATTGCACAGCTGTGCTTGTTTCCGCCTTATGGAAATCTGCGGCGCCAGACACTATCTCTTGGCAAACAAGGAGATATCAAATGACCAAAGAACGTGCAGTGCTCGCCGGCGGCTGCTTCTGGGGCATGCAGGACCTCATCCGCCGGTACGATGGCGTGATTTCGACCCGCGTCGGCTATACCGGCGGTGACGTGCCGAATGCGACCTACCGCAACCACGGAACCCATGCGGAGGCGATCGAGATCCTCTTCGATCCCGCAAGGATCAGCTACCGCGAAATCCTCGAATTCTTCTTCCAGATCCATGACCCGAGCACGCGCAACCGCCAGGGCAACGACGTCGGCACGAGCTATCGCTCGGCGATTTTCTACACCGGCCCGGAGCAGGAGCGCGTCGCCCGCGATACGATCGCCGATGTCGATGCTTCAGGCCTGTGGCCTGGCAAGGTCGTCACCGAAGTCGTGCCGGTTAGCGATTTCTGGGAGGCCGAGCCAGAGCACCAGGATTATCTGGAGCGGATTCCGAACGGTTATACCTGTCACTTCGTTCGGCCGGGCTGGAAGCTGCCGGCCCGCCAGAAGATCGCCTGACGCAATTCGCGCATGCATGCCGGAAACAATGCCAGCATGCATGGCGCGTCCAGCCGCTCGGCAGGCGGGTCAGAACCCGGTGCGATCGGCGATGACACGCACCATTTCGTCGATGTCCCGATCGTGAATTTCGTGCCCGCCGCCAACAATCCGGTGCAGTTGGGCGGTCGGCGCGACACGGGTGAAGGCTTCTCCGTGTTCGATCGGGAAGAGCGGATCCGATGTGCCGTGAATTACGAGAACCGGCACGTCGATACCGGAGGCATGTGGCGTGGCGGCGCCATCTTCGCTCAACAGCATGAAATGGTTGGTCGCGCTGACAAAGGACGCGGCGCGGCTCATGTCGCGTGCGATGAGGGCAGTTGCCGCCTCGGCATCGTGCGGATGCCTGGTGCCGGCCAGCATGGCGGAATCGCGGCGCAGGAAATCGGCGATGGCCCCAAGATCCGACCAGTCGAGACTTTCGGCAGCGGCGGAATGTTCCTTGTAAGCTTTGGTCGAAGAAGGCAGGCCGTCGACTCCAAGCGGCGACGAGCTGATCACGGTGAGTGTCCGCACGCGCCGGGGATAGCGCAAAGCCGCCTCTTGCGCCAGGAAACCGCCCATCGACATGCCCACCAGATGCGCGGCTTCAATTCCATAGCCGTCGAGAACGGCGATGGCATCGTCGGCGAGATCGCTGAACGAATAGCCCGGCTCGCCCGGCGGGTAGCACGTGGAAAGGCCGGTGTCGCGCTGGTCGTAGCGGATAACGTAGCGCCCTTGGGCAGCGAGTTCCTCACAGAACCTTTCCGGCCACCACAGCATCGAAGACATCACTCCCATGATCAACAACAGGGGCGGGTGGGCTGGATCTCCGAAGGCCTGGGTGTGCAGTTGCGTATATTCGAATGCGACGATCTTTTCTGCGACGAGAGTTGACCCGCTCATTTCCATACCTCAAACCTTCCGATTGCGGTTTGCAACTAGTCTCCATCTTGCATAACTGATCCTAATATGCAATCTGTTTTGAGAGGCTTGGCATGCGAAACCTCTCCACGCATCAGACCAAGAATTGACCCTCGAACAAAGCAGAGTGAGTGTTATGGCGTTGGATCGTGCCGACTTTTACGACGCGGAATTGGCGAGACACAATCGGCACCTGCGTGTTGCTGCCGGCGTTGCCCTCGGTGACCGGGTGCTCGATATCGGCTGTGGCGCGGGACAGACGACGCGCGAGGCCGCCCGCGCCGCACTGCAAGGAGAAGTGGTCGGGGTGGATACCTCCGCAGAGATGCTCGAAGTCGCAAGGCGACGGAGTGCTTCGGAAGGTTTGCGAAATGTAGTGTTCGAGCAGGCAGACGCGCAATTCCATGCCTTTCCGGCTGCCGGCTTCGACCTCTGCATCAGCCGGTTCGGCGTGATGTTTTTTGCCGATCCGGCAGCGGCATTTGCCAATATCGGCCGGGCGATGCGTCCGGGCGCACGCCTTGTGTGGATGGTGTGGCAAAGCCGGGAGCGCAACGAATGGTCCGGCGCCATACGGCAAGCGCTGGCGCCCGGAACCGCGGTTTCGGCAGATGGTCCCAATCCGTTTTCGCTTGGCGATCCTCCCATTGCGAAGGGCCTTTTGAGCGCCGCAGGTTTTACGTCGATCGACTTTGCCGACGTGCGAGAGCCGGTCTTCTATGGACCGGACGTCGATGCGGCCTCTGATGCGCTCGCCGGCCTCTATCTTGTGAAGGACGCGCTCGCGCGCACCGATGAACCGCCCGACAAACCGCTGCAGCGTCTGCGCGATTTGCTGGAGGCGAATATGACGCCGGAGGGGGTGTTTTTCGACTCCCGCGCCTGGATCATCACAGCTCGCCGTGCAGCGGGGTAGCGCGCAACTGGTCGGCCCCGCCTCTCAATAGCGCGGTGCGTAATCCAGGCCACCGTCGATCCGGGAGGGACGCCCATCCAGGAAAAGCTCGCCGATGCGCGGCGCCGAGCGGGCGATAACCTTGCCGCGACGGATCACCGCCAGCCGGTTCGGCTTCAGCCGCAGCGCTTCCAGCGGATCGCTCGCCTGGAGGATGACGAGGTCGGCGTTGCATCCCTTCTCCAGGCCGTAGCCTGAAAGGCCCATCGTCTTCGCCGAGTTGACGGTCAGGGCATCGAAGATCTTCTTCTTGTCTTCGATGCCGGCCATCTGCGCGACATGGATCGCCATATGGCCAACCTCCAGCATGTCGCCCGATCCCATCGAATACCACGGGTCCATCACGCAATCGTGCCCGAAGGAGACGTTGAGCCCGGCATCCATCAATTCCCTCACGCGGGTCATACCGCGGCGTTTCGGATAGGTGTCGTGCCGGCCCTGCAGCATGATGTTGATCAGCGGGTTGGGGATGACGTTGATCTTAGCCTCCGCCATCAGCGGGATGAGTTTCGAGACATAATAATTGTCCATCGAATGCATCGATGTCAGATGCGAACCGGCGACGCGTCCCTGCAGGCCGAAGCGGATGGTTTCAGCCGCCAGCGTCTCGATATGGCGCGACAGCGGATCGTCGGTTTCGTCGCAATGCATGTCGACCGGCAGGCCGCGGTCGGCGGCGATGCGGCAGAGCGCCTCGACCGAGGCCGTCCCTTCGCCCATCGTCCGTTCGAAGTGAGGAATGCCGCCGACGATATCGACGCCCATGTCGAGGGCACGGTTGAGCGCATCGATCGCGCCCGGCGAGCGGTAATAGCCGTCCTGCGGAAAGGCGACCAACTGCAGATCGATATAGGGCGCGACCCTCTCGCGGACCTCGATCATCGCCTCGACCGTCACCAGCCTGGGATCGCTGGTATCGACATGGCTGCGGATGAAGAGCAGGCCTTGCGTCACCGCCAGATCGCAATAGCGCAGCGCACGGTCGACCAGTTCTTCTCTCGTCACGATCGGGCGCAGCTCCCCCCAAAGCGCGATGCCTTCGAGCAGAGTGCCGGAGACGTTCATGCGCGGCAGGCCGAGCGACAGGGTGGCGTCCATATGAAAATGCGGATCGATAAAAGGCGGACTGACCAGCCTGCCGCTTGCATCGATTTCTTCCCCGGCCTGCGCCTGGAGATTGCGCTCGACGGCGATGATCCTGTCGCCCTCGATGCCGATATCGATGCCGGTGCGGCCATCGGGGAGATTTGCGTTTCTGACGATCAGATCGAACATCGGAGCCTCTTTGGATGTGGACGGTCTCAGCGCTCGCCGCGGCGATAGGGCTGCATCAGCGCCTGCGGAACGCGGGCGCGGCGGGCCATGACGGCAAGCGCGGCGATGGAGAGAATATAGGGCGTCATCAGGAAGAGCTGATAGGGCACAAGCCCGCTCAGCACGGTTTGCAGCCGAAGCTGAAAGGCATCGAAGAAGGCGAAGAGCAGGGCGCCGAACAGCGCGCGGCCCGGACGCCAGGAAGCGAAGACGACGAGCGCAATGCAGATCCAGCCGCGCCCCTGCACCATGGTCGGAAAGAAGCTGTTGAACGCCGACAAGGTCAGGAAAGCGCCGCCCATTCCCATCAGGGCACTGCCGGCGATGACCGCGCCGTAACGCACCTTCATCGGATTAACGCCCTGGGCTTCCGCCGCATGCGGGTTCTCGCCGGTCATGCGGATCGCGAGCCCCACCGGTGTGCGAAAGATGATATAGGCCATCAACAGCGCGATCAGGATCGCAAGATAGGTCGGCGCGGTCTGCGTGAAGAAGGCCGGTCCGATGAAAGGCAGCGTCGACAGGCCGGGAATGGCGATCGGCTGGAACGGCACGATGGTGGGCGGTGTATTGGCAAGCGGCACGATCAGCCGGAAGACATAATAGCTGAAGCTCGAGGCAAAGAGCGTGACGCCGAGTCCGGCGACATGCTGCGAGAGGCCGAGCGTCACCGTCAGCCCCGCATGCAGCAGGCCGAAGACGCCGCCGGCCACTGCGGCAATCAGCAGGCCGGTCCAGAGATCGGCGCCGTGATAGACGGATAGCCAGCCGATCATCGCCCCAAAGGTCATGATGCCTTCGATGCCGAGATTGAGCACACCCGCCCGTTCGCAGAGCAAGGCGCCGAGCGTGCCGAAAATCAGCGGTGTGGCGATCCGCAGGATTGCCGCCCAGAGCCCGGCGGAGGCGATGATATCGAACAGCTGCATCATCGCCGAATCCTGTACTGAGTGAAGAACAACGCGATCAGCATCGTCAGCAGCGATAGCGCCACCGTGACGTCGGCAATATAGGTCGGGATGCCGAGGCCCCGGCTCATGCCGTCCGCGCCGACGAACATGGTGGCGGTGAAAATGGCGGCGAAGACGACGCCCAGCGGATTGAGGTTGGCGAGCATGGCGACGACGATGCCGGCATAGCCGAAACCGGGCGACAGATCGGTCGTCACATAACCCTTGACGCCCATCACCTCGATCGCGCCTGCGAGCCCCGCAAGCCCGCCCGAGAGACAGGCGACCTTCACCAGCGTTCTGCCGAGCGGCACGCCTGCGAAGACCGCGCCGGCGGGATTGAGACCCGCGGCGCGGGACTGCATGCCGAATACGGTGCGGGACTGGATGAAGTGAACGACGATCGCCAGCACGATTGCGATCGCAAAACCGATATGCAGGCGCGAACGGGCGATCAGCTTCGGCAGCATGGCATGATCGCTGACGGATTGCGACTGCGGCCAGCCGAAGGCGAGCGGATCTTTGAGAACCCCGTCGATCAGCATCGACACGAAAAGCACGGCGATGAAGTTCAGGAGCAGGCTGGTGACGACCTCATCGACGGAAAAGCGCAGCCTCAGCCACAGCGGAACCAGGATCAGCACCATGCCGGCAATGGCGCCGATTAGCAGCAGGAGCGGAATAAGGATGGGTGCCGGAAGATTGCCGAGCAGTTTCGAGCTTGCCGCCGCGACGGCGATGGCGCCGAGATAGAACTGGCCCTCGGCGCCGATATTCCAGAGCCGCGCGCGAAAGGCGACGGCGGCGGCAAGTCCGGTCAGCATCAGCGGTGTTGCCCGCGTCAGTGTTTCGGTCGCCGAAAGCCGCGAGCCGAAGGCGCCGGTCAGGATGCGCCAATAGGCATCGAGAACAGGTGCGCCGGCGATAGAGATCAGGATGCCGGCCAGCGCCAGTGCTGCAATGATCGCGACGACAGGCGTGAATATCAGCAGGGAAAGCGGGCGGTGCTCGCGGCGCTCAAATCGCATGATCGGCCTCGCGGGCCTCTTGCCATTCCCCAGCCATCATCAGCCCCAGCCTGCGGGCGTCGGCGCCATCGGCGGCGACGGGCGGCGACAGCCGGCCGCCGACGATCGCCTGGATACGGTCTGCGAGCGCGATCACCTCGTCAAGATCCTCCGAGATCAGCAGCACCGCAGTCCCCTGCCGGCGGGCGTCGAGCAGGCGCGCATGCACGGCGGCCACGGCCCCTTCGTCGAGGCCTCGGGCAGGCTGTGCGGCAATCAGGATGCGCGGCCGCCGATAAAGACTGCGCCCGAGGATCAGCTTCTGCATATTGCCGCCGGAAAGCAGCCGGGTGCGGATCGCCGGGCCGCCGCCGCGAACGTCGAACCCGTCGATGATCTCCCTGGCGAAAGCCATGCCGGCCTTGCGGTCGACGAAACCACGGCGCGAGAAGGCGGGCGAAGCAATGCGCTCCAGCACCGCGTTTTCCCAGATCGCCATTTCCCCTATCACGCCTTCATGGTTGCGATCCTCGGGAATACGGCCGATGCCGGCTTCGACGACATCGGCAACACCGAGATGACCAACCGTTTCCCCGAATAGCTTGAGGTCGCCGCCGCTGCGCGCCAGCATGCCGGACAGAAGATGCGCCAGCGCCGCTTGGCCATTGCCCGAAACGCCGATAATGCCGAGGATCTCTCCCTGATGCAGCCGAAAGCTGATCGATTTCAGCCGGTCGACGCCGCCGGTGCGCACCGTCACACCGTCCGCTTCGAGGACGATGGCCCCCGGTGTCGATGGCTCGCGCACAGGCCGCGTCACGCGCCGCCCGACCATCAGTTCGGCGAGCTCCGTCTTGCTGGTGTCAGACGCTTTGCGTTCGGCGACCATCTTGCCGCCGCGCAACACCACGATACGGTCGGCCGCAGCCATCACCTCGTCGAGCTTGTGCGAGATGAAGATCAGTGACAGGCCCTGGCGGGCCATTTCCTTCAGTGTCGTGAACAACCGCTCGGCCTCGATATTGGTCAGCACCGCCGTCGGCTCGTCGAGGATCAGGATGCGGGCATCGTTATAAAGCGCCTTGAGGATTTCCACCCGCTGCTGCTCGCCGACCGACAGGTCGCCAAGCCGCGCATCGGGATCGACCGTGAGGCCGAAGCGCTCGGAAATGGCCAGCAGCTTCTTGCGCGCCGCTGACGTTGCCGAACGCCAGGACCACAGTCCTTCCGTGCCGGTCATGACATTTTCAAGCACCGTCAGATTAGGCGCCAGCGAGAAATGCTGGTGCACCATGCCGATGCCGGCGCGGATCGCTGCGCGCGGTTTTCCCGGCGGCACCTCCGCCCCCTCGATCAGAATTCGGCCGGCATCGGGCATGTAGTGGCCGAAAAGGATGCTCATCAGCGTGGTCTTGCCGGCACCGTTCTCGCCGAGCAAGGCCACGATCTCACCGCTGGCGAGGGCCATGGAAATATCGTCATTGGCGAGATTGTCGCCGAAGCGTTTGCTGACGCCGATAATTTCCAGAACAGGCCCGGTCATGACGGCAATCCTGCCACCGGAAAACGGTGCTGCCATCGCGCCTCGGCTTCCAGGCGTGCGGCGAGCGACAGAAGGCGGGACTCATGCCCCATAGGCGCCATCAGTTGCACCGGCAGCGGCATGGCCTGTTGATCCTGTCCGAAAGGGAGCGTCAAAGCAGGAAAACCCGAAATATTGGCCAAGCAGGCAAGCGGCGCGAATGCCGCCATGCGTTCGAGATGCAGATCCGTGTCGGCATGATCGGACGGGAAGGAGCCGATCGCAAGGGGCGCAGAGACAAGCATCGGCATCAGGATGCAATCGACCTTGTCGAACAGTGCCCAGAGACGATGGCTGACCAGAACGGCATCGTTCAGCGTGCTCCAGAGCATGGTGGCGGATAGCGCCCGCCCGCGCGCCGCGAAAGCCTGCGTGAGAGGCTCGGCCCTGCCCTCATCCAAAGCCGCTGCCTTGATGAGCGTTGCGAGGTTGACGGAGACGATATCGGCAAAGGCACGCCCGCTGGCGGCGACGCTCCATTCGAACTCGGCCCAGGTGAGCGGAACGATCTCGTGTCCGTCGCTCTCGAGCGCATGCGCCGCGTCCTCGACGACGGCAAGCCGATCGCTCTCGGTCGGATAGGTCGGCCCGGTGTCGGTCAGCACGCCGATCCGCAAACGGCCGTTGTCAATATCGACGGGGGAGGGATCCGCAACAGGTCCGCGCGTATGACCGCTCAGCCAGCTGAAAATCAGCGCCGTATCGCGCACCGAACGGCAGACCGCCAGTTCGCTCGCGATGCCGGCGAGATGGTTGCCGAAGGAGGGTCCGCCCGGGATAGCGCCGCGCGTCGGCTTCAGTCCGACGAGACCGCAGCAGGCGGCCGGCACACGGATCGAACCGCCGGCATCGGTGGCATGGGCGATCGCGACGATCCCGGCCGCAACCGCCGCCGCCGCACCGCCGGAGGAGCCGCCGGCGGTGCGGGCCGGATCGAGCGGATTGCGGCAGACCGGCCCGATCGCCGGTTCGCTGGCGAGCGAAAGACCGAATTCCGGGCTCGTCGTCAGGCCGAACAGGCAGAAGCCGGCATCGCGGAACCGGGAAGCGAGATCGGAATCGGCTTCGCCTCCCTGTCGTTCGAAGAGGCGGGAACCCGCCGTCACCGGCAGCCCGGCAAAGGGACCGCCAAGATCCTTCGCCAGGGTCGGCACGCCGGCAAAGGGCCGGGCGGCAAAATCGCCGGGCGCGCGCTGCCGATCCCCATCGCAAGCCTTCGCCGAGGCGAGACCCATGGCGGCATCGAGATAGGCGATCGCGCCGAGCGACTCATGCCGTGCAGCTCTCTTGAGAGAGGTCTGCATCGCTTCTGCGGCGCCCAGGCTGCCATGCCTCAGCGCTGCCGCCAGTTCCGTCGCATCGCCCCGCATGAGCCGACTACTTCGGCTCGTCCATCATCTTCGGAACTTCGAAGGTGCCGGCCTTGATCTCGGCGCGCTTGGATTCCATCGCGGCCTCCGCTTCGGCGGGCGCGACACCCTTGACAAAGACGATGTCGCTGCCGCCTTCCTTCATCAGGCCGTAAGATGTGTAATTCCGGCCGACCGGTTTTCCGGCGGCGACATCGGCGATCGCAGCATTCAGGATCGGGCGGAAATACCACATGGCGTTGGCAAACACCGTATCCGGATAACGCGGCGTGTAATCGATCAGCGAGCCGACCGATTTGATGCCGCGCTCCTTGGCAGCGTCGGCCGTGCCAATGCGTTCGCCGAACAGGATGTCGGCGCCGGCGTCGATCTGGGCAAGACCAGCTTCACGGGCCTTCGGCGGATCGAAGAAGGTGCCGATGAACGAGACGAGGTGTTTTGCATCCGGGTTGACCGCCTTGACGCCCGCGGCAAAGGCGTTGATCAGCATATTGACCTCGGGGATCGGGATCGCGCCGACCGAACCGACGACGTTCGACTTGGTCATCTTGCCCGCCAGCATGCCGGCAAGATAGGCGCCGTCGTGGTTCCAGGTGCCGAAAACGCCGAAATTGTCGCCGGCCTGCTCGCCGCTTGAACCCAGCACGAAAGCGGTATCGGGATAGTCGGCCGCGACCTGCCGGGCCTCCTTTTCCACGGCATAGGCCTCGCCGATGATCAGCTTGTTGCCCTGTTCGGCATATTCGCGCATAGCGCGGGGATAATCGGTGCCGGAGACGCCTTCGGAGAAGACATATTCGATGACGCCGTCCTTGGCCGCGTCCTGAAGGGCCTTGTGAAGACAGGAATTCCAGGCATTTTCAACCGGCGACGCATGAATGCCGGCGACTTTCAACGGGGCAGCAGCCCTTGCGAGCGGGGCGAAGCCGCTGACGCCAAGCGCAATGCCCGATGCGATGACTGCCCGGCGTGAAATCAGGATGTCTTTGGTCATTGATTGCTCCCCCTTTTTTACCATTTGGTTCAAAAATCATAGCAACGCCCAAAAATGTGTCAAGCAACGATTAAGCTTAAAAATCAGGCTGATCGGCCGCCCCGACCTGGCTGAAAGAACGAGATATGACAGGGCTGCACACCCGGTGCCGCCGTGCTTCTGGGGCCGGATCTGCAGGGCTTGGCGCGACGACTCCGGCAGGCTATGCATAGAGCTATTGGGTTGGGGAAATTGTAATGGGTGAAGAAGAAGACGCCTCGCGGCGGCCGATCGCGAGCCGGTCGTCGTCCTGGGCGATCGGGCTGAGTGCGTGGCTGGCGCGCACCGCTACCACGCGCAGGATGAACCTCAACCGTTTCCTGGAGAGACTATGACCGCGCTCATCCGTCGCCTTCTCGTGCTGTTCGTCCGGATCATGGTCGGCGCCCGAAGCGAGTGGCGGGGCTGTACGCCCGACCCCCGCCGCCGCATCTATTTCGCCAATCACAACAGCCATGTCGATACCGTTGCCGTCATGGCTGCCCTGCCGTATCAGGTGCGGCGGCTGACCCACCCGATCGCGGCGCGCGATTACTGGGGAACGAGCGCTTTTCGGCGTTTCATTGCGGAGAAAGGCCTGCGCGCTGTCCTGATAGACCGCAAGCCTCTGCCAGACAGCAATCCGCTGGAGCCGGTCGAGCGCCTGCTCGATGAGGGGCGCTCGGTCCTGATCTTCCCCGAAGGCACGAGAAGCGCCAGCGAGGAGATCGCCCCTTTCCGCAGCGGCATCTATCGCCTTGCATGCCGTTTCCCCGACGTCGATCTCGTGCCGATCCATCTCGACAATCTTCAGCGCATCCTGCCGAAGGGAAGCTGGCTCATCGTGCCGATCACCTGCACCGCGCGCTTCGGCAAGGCGCTGCGCGTCGAACCGGGCGAAGGAAAGGACGCATTTCTGGCGCGCGCCCGTGCAGCAGTCATCGAGTTAGCGGACGGAAAGCACATCGCATGAGCAGCTTTTTCTCCATTGTGCTTGCCGCGATCCTCGGCCTGCTGGCGGTCGCCTCGGCCATCGGCTTCATCCTTCAGCGGCGCGCGACCGAGCCCGGATCCGTTGCGACCGTCCACAATCTCAATGCCCGTATCCGCTCCTGGTGGATCATGGTCGCGATATTCGGCGGTGCGATCCTGCTCGGCGATACAGCGGTGGTCGTCCTATTCGCATTCCTGTCCTTCATGGCGCTTCGCGAATTCTGGACGCTGACGCCATCGCGGCGCGGCGACCATCTGGCGCTGTTCCTGTCCTTCTTCGTCGTCCTGCCGGTGCACTACGTGCTGCTCGGGACACTCTGGTACGGCCTCTTCGCGATCTTCATCCCGGTCTATGCCTTCCTGATCCTGCCGGCGGTGGCGACCCTGACGGGCGACGTCAACGAATTCCTGGCGCGCACCGCCAGGGTGCAATGGGGATTGATGCTGACGGTCTATTCGATCAGCCATGCTCCCGCACTGCTGATGCTGCAGACCGGTACGCCCTCGGCCCTTCTCCTCGTCTATCTCGTCATCGTCGTGCAGCTCAGCGACGTCTTCCAGTATGTCTGGGGCAAGCTTCTCGGAAAACACCGCTTCTCGCCGAACATCAGCCCCTCGAAGACGCTCGAAGGCCTCTTCGGCGGCGGCGCCTCGGCCATCCTGGTGGGAACGCTGCTCTATCGCCTGACGCCGTTCTCGCCTCTGCAGGCAGCGGCTGTCAGCACGATCATCGTCGTCGCGGGCTTCTTCGGCGGCTTCGTGCTTTCGGCGATCAAGCGCGATCTCAACGCCAAGGACTGGGGCTATGTCATCGAGGGTCATGGCGGCGTGCTCGACCGCCTGGACTCCATCACCTTCGCCGCCCCACTGTTCTTCCACATCGTCCGCTATTGGTACACCGTCTAAGGAGTCCAATGGGGTGAAAGCGAAGGCTTATCTCATGATCTCCATCGATGACGCGTGAGCCCTTGCCATGGCATTTTGGAGATCGTCGATCGGCGTCGCATCGGCGCTCTTATTACCCTCGAGCTCTTTCGGCATTTTCCAGCCGGGATCGATGCCTTCCATGTTCGGCAGCTCATGGGCGATACCCTTGTGGCAGTCGATGCAGGTCGCCTGGCCGGTAAGCAGATATCGGGTGTGGATCTCGGCAGCGCGTTGTGTCTGCTTCTGCAGATCCATCGCCACCGCCGAATGGCAGTTGCGGCATTCCAGGCTGTCATTGGCCTTCATGCGCGCCCATTCATGCTGGGCAAGCTCCAGCCGCTTTTCCAGAAACTTCGAGCGGGTGTTGATCGTGCCGAATATCTTGCCCCAGACCTCCTTGGAGGCCTGCATCTTGCGGGCGATCTTGTCGGTCCATTGATGCGGTACGTGGCAGTCCGGGCAGGTCGCGCGCACCCCCGACCGGTTGGAAAAATGGATGGTGCGCGAAAGCTCCTGATAGACGTTGTCATGCATTTCATGACAGGAGGTGCAGAATTTTTCGGTATTGGTCAGTTCGAGCGCGGTATTGAACGCACCCCAGAAGAGGACGCCGCCGACAAAGCCGCCGAGCGTCAGGACGCCGAGCCCGATCGTTGCCGCCGGCGTCGTCAGGATCGACCACGCCCAGAGAACCGCTTTCCTGATAAATGCGATCATGACGGTCACTCGCTCCCGGCCGGTTTGAAACCGAGCTCGCTCATATCCTTGAACGCATTGGGAACGAGCGGCGGGGTGTCCGCCTGCGGCACATGGCACGCCGTACAGAAGTACCGGCGAGGGGAAACGTCGGCGAGCATCTGGCCGTCTCGCGTCATATAATGCGTGACGCTGATCATCGGCGCCCCGCTATCCTGGGTGAATTCCCGCTTATGGCAGGAGAGGCAGCGGTTGGCATTGACCGACAGCTCATAGCCTTCGATCGAATGCGGGATAATCGGCGGCTGGTCCGGATAGGCCCGCATCCTGCGCTTGTCGTCGACGATCCACTTCGGCAGGGGTTTGGCATCCCCTGTTTCCATCGAAGGCGTCGGGCCCTCCAGCTGAGGGACGGTTTGCTGCACCACCTGGCCGAAGGCGGCCGTCGCCAGGAAAACGACGATGCCGGCTGCGACTGCCTGCCATTCCGGTCGCCTTAAACGGCGGGAAGAATCTTGACCGCGCATTTTTTGAAATCCGTCTGCTTGGAGATGGGATCGGTGGCGTCGAGCGTGACCTTGTTGATCAACTGGCTGGCGTCGAACCAGGGGACGAAGATGACGCCTGACGGCATTCGATTCCGGCCTCTGATATCGATGCGCGAGCGGATCTCGCCGCGGCGGGAAACGATCCGCACCTCCGCTCCCTGGTTGATGCCACGTTTGCGGGCATCCTCGGCATTCATGAAACATCGCGCGCCGGGAAAAGCCCGGTAAAGCTCCGGAACCCTCATCGTCATCGATCCGGAATGCCAGTGTTCGAGCACACGGCCCGTCACCAGCCAAAAGTCGAATTCGTCGTCGGGAGATTCTGCCGGCGGCTCGTAAGGTACAGCCAGGATGACCGCCCTGCCGTCCTTCTGGCCGTAGAATTTCACGCCCTCGCCGGGCTTCACATAGGGGTCGTAGCCTTCGCGGTATCGCCAGCGCGTCTCCTGGCCGTTGACCACCGGCCAGCGGAGCCCGCGTACTTCATGATATGTATCGTACGGCGCGAGGTCGTGTCCGTGGCCGCGCCCGAAGGAGGCATACTCCTCGAACAGGCCCTTCTGGATATAGAACCCGAACGCCTTGGCCTCGGCATTGTCGTATTCGGCGCTGATCTCACTGAGCGGAAATTTATCCACCTCGCCATTGCGGAACAGCACGTCGAAGAGCGTTTTTCCCCGATACTCCGGATTGGCATCGAGGATGTCCGTCGACCAGACCTCATCGGTGGTAAACCGCTTCGAGAATTCGACGATCTGCCAGAGGTCGGATCGCGCCTCGCCCTTGGCCTGGACGAGCTGATGCCAGACATGGGTGCGCCGTTCGGCGTTTCCATAGGCGCCTTCCTTCTCGACCCACATCGCCGCGGGAAGGATCAGGTCCGCACTCATCGCGGTTATGGTCGGATAGGCATCCGAAACCACGACGAAATTCTCCGGGTTGCGATAACCCTGCCAGGTCTCGTTGCTGGTGTTCGGTCCGGCCTGGACGTTGTTGTTGACCTGCACCCAATAGAAATTCAGCTTGCCGTCCTTCAGCATGCGGTCCTGCTGGACGGCATGATATCCAGGCTGTTCCGGAATGATCCCTTGCGGGACACGCCAGATTTCTTCGGCATGCTTGCGGTGCTCGGGATTCACCACCGTCATGTCGGCGGGAAGGCGATGGGCGAAGGTTCCCACTTCACGGGCCGTCCCGCAGGCCGAGGGCTGGCCGGTCAGCGAGAACGGGCTGTTGCCCGGCTCGGAGATCTTGCCGGTCAGCAAGTGCAGATTGTAGATCATCTGGTTCGCCCAGACGCCGCGGACATGCTGGTTGAAGCCCATCGTCCAAAGCGACATCACCTTGCGGCCGGGATCGGCATAGAGTTCGGCAAGCTGCTCCAGGAATTCCGGATCGACGCCGGTGAGTTCGGATGTTTTCTTCAGCGTGTATTCGCTGACGAATTCCTTGAAGGCGTCGAAATCCATCGGCTCGGTTTTGCCGGGATCCTTGGCGTTGGCCGCGGCGACTTCAACCGGATTGTCCGGGCGCAGGCCGTAGCCGATATCGGTGACGCCTTTTGCAAATTTCGTGTGGTCGCGGACGAAGTCTTCGTTCACGCGTCCCGTCTGAATGATGTGATTGGCAATGAAGTTCAGGATTGCCAGATCGGTTCCCGGCTTGAAGACGATGGGAATGTCGGCGAGATCCATGCTCCTGTGCGTAAAAGTCGAAAGCACCGCAACGCGGACATGCGGTTGCCCCAGCCGGCGATCGGCGACGCGCGTCCACAGGATCGGATGCATCTCCGCCATATTAGAGCCCCAGAGCACGAAGGCGTCGGCGTTCTCGAAATCGTCGTAGCAGCCCATCGGCTCGTCCATGCCGAAGGTGCGCATGAACCCGTAAGCGGCAGACGCCATGCAATGCCTGGCATTGGGGTCGAGGTTGTTGGAACGAAAGCCGGCCCGCATCAGCTTTGTGGCGGCATATCCTTCGAAGATCGTCCATTGGCCCGAGCCGAACATGCCGACCGCCGTCGGCCCCTTGTCCTTGAGCACTTTCTTGCATTGCTCGGCCATCACGTCGAAGGCCTCGTCCCAGCTCACCGGTTCGAACTCGCCGTCTTTGGCGTAGCGGCCGTCGCGCTTGCGCAGCAGGGGGGGCTGAAGCCTATCCTCGCCATACATGATCTTGGAGAGGAAATAGCCCTTGATACAGTTCAGGCCGCGATTGACCTCTGCCTGCATATCTCCATGCGTTGCAACGACCTGGCCTTGCTTGACGCCCACCATGACGCCGCAACCGGTGCCGCAGAAACGGCAGGGGGCCTTCGACCATTTGATCTCCAATGCGCCGACGCCGCCGGGCACCGGCTGCGCGACGGCCGGCATTGCTATTCCCGCGGCTGCCGCGGCGATGGCCGCGGCCTGGGCCTTCAGAAGGTCACGCCTGTTCAGTTCTCCCGTCATGGCCTTGCATCTCCTCCTCGACATGCTCGAACACCATGTTTGCCGCAATCACCCCGTCCAGAAGCGAGATTTGCGACAGACGATCGCCGAGCATGCCCGTGCTCGTTCCCTCGATGACGATGACGATCTTGCCGTTGGCATGACCGTGAACCTCCACATTCCGCATTTCAGCGAGCGCCGCGAGCACAGCTGCGGTGTGGGCCGGCACGGTCGCGACCACGGCGCTCGATATGTGATAGCGCAGAGCCGGCTCAGGCATCGGCCGCCTCCATCCCGTAAAGCTGCAATGTGATGGCGTTGACCGGGCAGCCGGCGATGCATCCCCCGCATCCATTGCAAATCTCGGTACGAAGCTCCGGAACAAACGGGCCGCCGATGCGGGGCCGGAAACGGATTGCCTGCTGGGGACAAGCTTCTCCACACGACTGGCAGGTGATGCCGCGCGTCGCGAGGCATGCGTCGCCAATCGCGGCGACGTGGGCAAAGCGATCGATCCGTTCCGCGGTGAAGACCGGCTGCGGGCAAGATGCCGCGCATTCACCGCAGAACGTGCATTCGCCTCGCATGAAGTCCAGCGACGGCAGTCCGTCCACGAGACGGATTATCAGGGTGGGACATTGCTCCTCGCATCGTCCGCATCCCGTGCATGCCGCGGCAAGGCTTTGCATCGATGCTCCCGGCGGGCAAATCCTGTGATCGGTCGTTACCGGCCGGGCTGAGAGAAATTGACGTCTCGACATCGGCGCTTGGGACATGGCTCAATGCCCCGGCGGCGGCCCCGGAGGGCCGAAGACGATCTGAAACATCCAGACGAGGAAACCATAACCGCCGACGACGCCCACGGCAACCAGAGGCCATATTCCGAATGCAAGGATAAGGAAAGCCAGCACTTCCGCCCGGCGTTTTGCGCGCGGATCGCTCTGTCCCGATGCTTTTTGAAGCAATTCAGACATGACAGGCCCCCAGGCAGAGACGATAACATGCCCGGTCACCCATGACCAGATGACTTGCATTCCACCCGGCTGCAACTGCCTCTCACAGGCAGCAGGCTCGCATTGTCGCCGCGATGGAACGTCGCAAGAAAACGCCTGCGCAAGGAACGTCTAAAACCGGCCGATGTCCTCCAGGCTCTCGAACAGCCGGCGCTGAACATCCCGCTCCTGCCTGCCTATCGCCGTCATCAACTGGCCCATCGTTCCCCGCAGGCCGTGCAATTCGTCCACCAGCTCCATGACGATATCGACGCCGGCTTCGTTGACGCCCATGTTTCCCATGAGGTCCAGGATCAGCCGGGCGCGCGCGACGTCGGCGTCGCGAAATTGCCGTCCTTCGTTCGACATCTCCGGGATCAGCCAGCCCTGTTCGATCCAGAGATCGAGCTGGACGACATCGATTTTCAAGCAAAGACGGAATTCGAGATCATCCACGATCAGGCCTCCATGTTCTTCCTCGGATCGTATGGATTTGCCGTCGCCCATTCCTTCATCAGAGACGTCAGCCGTTCGTCGGGATTGTCCGGTAGCACGATCCTCAGAGCGACATAGACGTCGCCGTGCCCGCCGCCGCGTGTGGCAACACCCTTGCCCTTGAGACGCAAAACCTTGCCGGTATTCGAGTGCGGGGGCAGCGTCAGGTTGACCGGTCCCGACGGTGTCGGCACGCGGACCTTGCCGCCGAGCACCGCTTCGCCGAGTGAGATCGGCAGTTCCAGGCGGATGTCGTCGCCGTCGCGGGTGAAGAAACGGTGAGGGCTCACACGGATTTCGATGAGGGCATCGCCGGGTGGTCCGCCTCCGATCCCCGGCTCGCCCTTGCCGCGCAGCCGCAAGGTCTGTCCGTCGCGGGTTCCGGGCGGGATCTGCACATCGAGCTGCGGTCCGTCCGGAAGCTTGATCTCGGTCCTGGTGCCGTTGACGGCCTCGAGAAAATCGACCTCCATGGAGAAGCGCCGGTCCTGACCTTGACTGCGCATCCTGCCGCCGCCGGCGCGGCGCGAAAAGAAATTGGCAAAGGAATTGTCGGCATCGGCGAAATCGGCGAAGCCGGAACTGTTGCGGTAGGGATTGCCGGGACCGCTCGCCGACGCATAGTCGCGGTAATAGCTGCGCTGAGCCCGCTCGGCGCCCGTCATGTCGATCTCGCCGCGGTCGAAGCGGCCGCGCTTTTCCTCATCGCTCAAGATCTCGTAGGCGGTCGAAATTTCCTTGAACCGTTCCTCGGCGTGTCTGTCGCCGGGGTTGAGGTCGGGGTGCAGTTTCTTGGCGAGCTTGCGGAAGGCGCTTTGAATGTCTTTTTGCGTCGCATCCCGCTTCACGCCCAGAAGCTCATAGGGATCCTGGCTCATGCATATCTCCGGTCAAGGCAGTCATTACTGCCGGTTGGCTTGGGAAAGATATAGGTTCTCAAACCG
The DNA here is from genome assembly GCF_000172795.2 of Rhizobium sp. CIAT894. Classification (NCBI taxonomy): domain Bacteria; kingdom Pseudomonadati; phylum Pseudomonadota; class Alphaproteobacteria; order Hyphomicrobiales; family Rhizobiaceae; genus Rhizobium; species Rhizobium sp. CIAT894. The sequence continues at coordinate 103,344 of NZ_CP020948.1, read as the reverse complement.
CCGCCGGGGAGGGGAGGCGGCAGAAGGTCAGAGCGACGCCGTGTCTTCCGCTTGAGACGCCAAGCCTTCGGCGTGATCGGGCCGCCGGTCGATGAGAACCGAGCATCCGGCGTGACGCACGACCGTCTCGACGATAGAGGAGAAGACGTAGTCGGTGATATCGCTCACATGCGATGACAGCAGGATGAGATCGGCCGACGTCTCCCTGGCGACCGCGACGAGCGCGGAGGCGGCAACGCCGATACGCACCTCGATCCTTGCCGGAATCCCGAGGTCCTTGCAGAGGGCTGCCAGTTTCTTTTCGGCGTCGATGATGGCGGTCGTTTCGAATGCCTCGGGAAGCTCCGTCAGGTGACGATGCGGGATATTCTCGATGACGTGCGTGACGATGATGCTGCCGCCCTCGTCCACAAGTGCTGCAGCCCGGCGCAGAAGACGGTTTGCCGTTTGCCGGGAACCCATGCCGATGCCGCAGATGATCGTCCGATACATTGATTCGATATCCCCGAATGCGAAAGCTCGTATCGATCGTACCTGCCGTCGACCGTGCTTGCTTTGACCGATATCAAGCAGAAATGCCACGATATCGCAACGCCGCAGGATGTGGTCCTCTGTTCAGGATGAGCTTCGGGGCGGAACGTCGCAGTTGACGGCATGGCCATCGGCAATAGCTTTAGTGGCATGTCGTCCATCATCGAGGTTCACATGCCGAATATCGCAATTATCGGAGCGGGCGCGATGGGAAGCGCCGTCGCCAAACGGCTGATCGACCATCGCGCCACGGTGCTGACTTATCTCGAGGGCAGGAGCCAGCCGACGATTGCGCGGGCAAAGGCGGCCGGCATGGTGCCGGCCGGCCGCCAGGATCTGGCGAAGGCCGAGCTGATCCTGTCGATCGTTCCGCCGGCGGAAGCGCTCAAGGTCGCCGAATTCGTCGCAGAGGTGTCGTCGGGGCAATCGGCGCCCGCGCCCTTCATCGATCTCAACGCCATTGCGCCGAAAACCATGCAGGCGCTGGCGGCACGGTTCGCAGGCACCGGCGTGGAGGTGCTCGATGGCGCCATCATCGGTGGCCCGCCGGTTGCCGGAAGATCAGGTCCGACCGTCTATGTCAGCGGCGATGGTGCGGAGCGAAGCAGGTTGCTCGAAGATTACGGCTTGCGGGTCCGCAGGCTCGACGGGCCGCTCGGCGCGGCTTCGGCGTTGAAAATGTGTTATGCCGGCATCAACAAGGGATTTATCGGCCTCGGCGCTGCGATGCTGCTTGCCGCATCGCGCTCGGGTGCTGCCGAAAACCTGAAGGCCGAACTCGCCGAAAGCCTCCCCGATGTCGACCGCAAGCTGTCGAAATCCATTCCCGACATGTATCCGAAAGCCTATCGCTGGGTCGCCGAAATGCAGGAGATCGCCGATTTCCTCGGAGAGAACGATCCGGCGGCAACGATCTTCCGGGGCATGGCGGGTGTTTTCTCCACGCTGGCGGAGGATGTGGAGGGCAGCCGCGCACTCGTCGCACAGTTGGACGGCATCCTCGCGCCTCGTGAAACCGGCGCCTGACCCCAAGCGCATTGCCACCGGCACCCCCCACGGAGGCGCCGGCAGCTGGCATGCGGCCGGTCCAACCGACGCCTATATCTTCGCGAAATCCTCGACCTGCGCTCTGATCGCGACCTCGGTCGGCAGCCGCTCCATCGAGCTTGCGCCGTAAAAACCGTTGCAGCCCTTGCAGCGGGCGAGCACATAGGCCGCATCCGCGGGCATGGCGATCGGCCCGCCGTGGCAAAGCACGATAACGTCGTTGCGCACCGATCTTGCGGCATCCGACCACGCGTTGATCTTTTCCACGCAGCCGTCGAGCGTCAGCGCCATTTCGGCGCCGATCGAGCCCCCGGTGGTCAGGCCTAGATGGCAGACGACGATGTCAGCGCCGGCCTTGGTCATGGCCACGGCGTCGTCGCTGCTGAAGACGTAAGGGGTCGTCAGCATGTCCTTGGCGCGTGCGCGGGCGATGAGGTCGATTTCCAGATCGAAGCCCATGCCGGTCTCTTCGAGATTAGCGCGGAAGGTGCCGTCGATCAGGCCGACGGTGGGAAAGTTCTGGATGCCGGCAAAACCCATTGCCTTCAGCTCGTCGAGGAAGTGATCGGGGAGCATGAAGGGATCGGTGCCGTTGACGCCGGCCAGCACCGGCGTGTGGCGCACGACCGGCAGCACTTCGCGGCCCATCTCCTTGACGATCTCATTGGCATTGCCATAGGCGAGCAGGCCGGCCAGCGAGCCTCGCCCGGCCATGCGGTAGCGCCCGGAATTGTAAATCACGATCAGGTCGATGCCGCCGGCCTCCTCGCTCTTGGCGGAAAGGCCGGTGCCGGCGCCGCCGCCGATGATCGGCCGGCCCTCGGCAATCTTGCGGCGAAGCTTGTTGAGAATGTCGTTTCTGTCGATACGGGTCAAAATTCCCTCCTTGAAGCATGGATGTCATGGAAGTTGGCGACGAGTGCGGCGGCGAATTCCGGGCTGTTGATATGGGCGTCTATCTCGACGAGGCGCCTGTTCGGCGCATCGCGCCAGCCGTCGCGGATGGCGGCAAACAGCGCCGCGTCGGCTTGCGGATCGTGGAACGGCTGACCAACGGCGTCGATCGCCGAAACGCCCTGGAGCGGCAGCAGGAAACGGACCGGGCCTTGCATGTGATTGAGCCGTTCGACGATGAAGGCGCCGATCCTGGCGTTTTCCTCCGGCGTGGTGCGCATCAGCGTCACCTGTGCATTGTGGACGTGAAGCCTACGATCGCGGAAAGGCGCCGGCACGGTTTCCCGCGCGCCGAAATTCACCATGTCGACGGCGCCGACCGAACCGACATAGGGCAGGCCGGTACGGATGATGGCGCCGAAGCGATCCTCGGTGGCCGGAAAGACGCCACCGACGAGTAGGTCGGGAACCTCCGTCGTCGTCACATCGATCACCCCCTGCAGCAGGCCGGAATCGGCAAGTTTCTCCATCGACTGGCCGCCGACGCCTGTGGCATGGAAGACGTAGATTTCATGCGTCTTGCCGAGCTGCTCGCGAACCTGCGTGACGCAGGAAGTAGTGACGCCGAACATGGTCATGCCGATGCCCGGCCGGTCGTTCGTCGACGCGGGAATGGGGTTGCGGGCCATGCCAGCCACCGCGTTCGCCGCATTGCCGATCACCTTGCGCGAGATCGCGTTCAAGCCGGCAACGTCGACGACCGAATACATCATGGTCAGATCGTTCGGCCCGACATAGGGCGCGACATTGCCTGAGGCGACCGTCGAGACCATCAGTTTCGGCAGGCCGATCGGAAGCGAGCGCATCGCCTCCGTCACCAGCGCGGTATTGCCGGTTCCGCCGAGGCCGAGAACGGCGCCGATGTCATCCCGCGATCTGAGGAATGCCGTCAACGCCTTGGCCATGGCCGAGACCGCCGTTCCCCGATCGGTCTGCCCGAGCACGGCCGCCGCACCTTCGGGATGAAATTCGGCGACTTCGCGTGCCCGGATATCGGCCTCGGCACCTTCCCCAAGAGTGCCGACATCAACCAGCACGGCATCGGCGCCGACCGCACGAACCACCTCCCTGGCGTAATTCAGTTCCGCTCCCTTGGTGTCGCAAGTGCCGACGACATAGACCTTTCCCATTGGTTTTCCTCCTCTTTTTGAACTTTTCTGTTGCTTTCGATAAAATTTCCGATTTTGTATTTTCCATATTGTATATTATTTAGTATATTGCATACTTAAATCACAAACGCCAGACGGAAATGGAGACCATGAACGCACCGCGCCACCTCACCCTTCGCGAGCGGATCTACGAGGAAATCGTTCGCCTGATAGTCTCCGGCGAGCTGCCGAGCGGCGTCTCGATCGATGAAAAGGAACTGACGGAACGCCTGCAGGTCAGCCGCACGCCGTTCCGCGAGGCGATCGGCACGCTTGCCAAGGAAGGGCTGATCGAGATCAAGCCTTATCGCGGCTTCTTCGTGCGCAGCTTCACGCCGAAGGAGATCGACGACCTCTACAATCTGCGCAAGACGCTCGAATGCTTCGCCGTCGAGCTCGCCGTTCCGCAGATGAGCGACCGGCACATTTCAGGTTTCGAACGCATCCTGGACGAGGCGGTGGCGGCGCTGCGCCGCGGTGACATGGAAACCTATGGCATTCGCGACAAGGAATTTCACGAGACCATCGCCGAGCTGTCGGGAAGCGCGCCACTGATCGAAACGCTGGCGCGGCTCGCGCTGCAGATCCAGATCTGCCGCTCGATCGCCAATGAGAGCCGCGATCTCGCCGAAAGGGCGGCCGAGGAGCGCGATCAGATCCTGCAGGCTTTCCGGTCGCGCGACATTGCCCGCGCCAAGGCGCTGATGCACGCGCATATCAGCGACGTCCAGCAGGCCGTCATGGCGCGCTTTCAGAAGGGTTAGCCGGATGAAGTGAAGGAGAGGGAGGTCTCCTTTTCAACAGTCAAAAAACGTGGCCGAGGAGAGGCCCGGAGGAGGGAGCAATGCTGAAATTTCTTGCCCGCACAACGGCGCTGGCGGCGATGATCGCCGTAAGCTTGCCGGCGCATGCCGAAACCCTGAAGATGTGGGGTCCGGAGCAAATCACCGAACCGCTGGTCGCGCAGCTGTGGAACGGCATCAAGGCCGATTTCGAAAAGGCCAATCCCGGTGTAACGGTTGAATTCATGCCGCCGACCGGGACGATCAGCAACGGCGCGGTGCAGGCGGCGATCCAATCGGATGCCGGTCCTGACGTGATCCTCACCAACTCCGGCATCGGCCGCATCAGCGTCGTCAAGAACGCCAAGCAGGTCATGCCGCTCACCGAGCAATATGAAAAGCGCGGCTGGAAGGATGAGATCTATCCCTGGCTCTACACCGAGCTGAAGGGCCAGTTCGGCGGCGAAATCTATGAGGTTCCCGACGGCCTCGATGCGCTTGGTATCTGGTATCACAAGGATATTTTCGCGCAGGCCGGCTGGAAGATCCCGGCGAGCTGGAGCGAATTCGAAACGCTGATGAAGTCGATCGAAGAGACCGGCCTGCAGCCGATCGCCATCGGTCCGCGCACCACCGGCAGCGCCGGCCATCTCTTCGGCAACCTGCTGCAATCGGCAAGCGGCAAGGAGGCGATCGGCAAGGCGCTGCGCCGCGAGATCGCCTGGGACGATCCATCGGTCGCAGCCGGCGCCATCCGGCTGCAGAAGCTGGTCGAGGCGGGCTACATCAAGAAAGAGATGGCGGGCCTCGATCTCGATGGCGCCTCGCGCCTCTGGTTCAACAAACGCGCGGCCATGTTCGTTGCCGGCCCCTGGTTCACCGCCAATGCCCGCAAGGCAGGCTATGACCTCGCCAATGCCGGCTATGCGCCCATGCCCTCCGACATCAAGGGTGCTGATATCCCAACTGGCGGCGTCGGTTGGAGCTGGCTCGTGCCGGTCAACTCAAAGCAGCCGGAGCTTGCGATGAAGTGGATCGACTTCATGCTGTCTGATGCCGTGATGAAGAAACGCGCGCAGGATCCGGCAAGCACGATGATCTACCCGCGTGAAATCCCCGGTGTCGAACCGCCGACCCCCGTCCTGAAGGACATCTTCGCTGCCGCCGCCGGCGGCGTCGGTTACAATCCGAGCGTCTATCTGCCAGGCCCCGTGCTCGACACCTACTTCCAGGTCATCCAGGGCCTGATCTCTGGCCAGATCGGCGGCGAGGACGGCATGAAGCAGATCCAGGCGAAGATGGCAGAGGCGAAATAGTGGTCATTCCAGAAACGCCCGGAAGCAAGGTCATGGCTCCTCTCAGGGATGCGCCTGCCGTGCCAGGACATACGGGCGGCAACCCCGCCCGTATGTCCAGACCACGAATGGCCGGGTCGATCTCAACCGATGGCGATGCCGGTACCGCATTCTGGTTGATGGCGCCGGCGCTCGCCCTTTATGCCGTCTTCACCCTGCTACCGATCGCCGCCACGTTCTGGCTGAGCTTCAACAGTTCCGCCGGCTTCAATACATCAGCAAGCTTCGTCGGCGTCGATAATTACGCCAAAGCGGCGCAGGATCCGATCGTCTGGAAGGGTCTCGTCCATACCTTCGTCTGGCTGGCCTATCATGTGGTGATGGCCGGCGGGCTCGGCCTGCTGCTGGCGCTTGCCGTCAGCAGGCTGAGAGTGACGCAAGTCTTCTTCCGCACCGCCTTCTTCCTGCCGCATCTGGTGTCGCTCGCCGTCGTCGGCGTCATCTGGGCCAATATCTACGATCCGTTTTTTGGCCTGCTGAACACCGGCCTGACGCGGATCGGGCTCGGCGCCTTCACGCAAGGCTGGCTTTCCGACCCCGCTTTGGTGCTGTTCTCCGTCAATGTCGCAAGCTCGTGGCAGGGTTTCGGCCTTTACATGCTGCTCTTCATCGCCGGCCTGCAGAATATCGACCACTCGCTTTACGATGCGGCTGAGGTGGACGGCGCCAACGCCTTCCAGAAGCTGATCTATGTCACCCTGCCGGGGCTTCGCGAGGTGACGACCTTCGTCGTTTCGCTGGCGATGATCAACGGCCTGAAGGGCTTCGCCACCGTCTTCGTCATGACCAATGGCGGCCCGTTCTATCAGAGCGAGCTGATCACCACCTACATCTACCGGCTTGCCTTCCAGTCCCAGGATCACGGTCTTGCTGCGGTGCTCTGCATCCTGCTCAGCCTACTTGCGATCGCCATCACCATCGTCTTCAACCGCTGGCGCGCGAGGCTTTCCCGATGAGTGTGCGCAATCGCGAATGGCCGGTGGCGCTGGCGCTGACCCCTGTTCTGATCCTGATCCTCGCCCCCTTTGTCTGGCTCTTAATTTCGAGTTTCAAGACTGAGGCCGAGATCGGCCGGGCCGACCCCTTCACCTGGCCCGCCGACCTGATGTGGCGGAACTATCTGGACGCCTGGCAGATCGGCGGCTTCGGCGACCTCGTCGGTAACAGCCTCATCAACCTCATCGGTGTCGTCGCCCTGTCGCTCGTCACCTGCGCGCCGGCCGGTTATGCCCTTGCCAAGATCCGTTTTCCCGGCCGGGAATGGCTGTTCTATGCCTTCATCCTCGGGCTGACCGTGCCGGTCCAGGCGATCGTCATCCCGCTCTACCAGGTGCTTTTCGGATTGAACCTCGTCAACACGCTTGCTGGTATCGTGCTGGTGCAGGTCAGCAACGGCATTCCCTTCGGCATATTCCTGATGCGGAGCTTCTTCATCGGCGTGCCGGATGATCTGATCGAGGCCGCCAAGATCGACGGCGCTTCGCATGTCCAGATCCTCACCAAGGTCTTTCTGCCGATCTCCACGCCGGCGGTGCAGGCGCTCGTCATCATCAGCGCGCTCTCCACCTGGAACGATTTCTTCCTGCCGCTGATCGTGCTGATCAGCCCTGAGGTCCAAACGCTGCCGCTGGGGCTCGTCCGTTTCGCCAGCACCTATGCCTCGGATTACCGCCTGGTCTTCTCAGGGACCGTCATTTCGTTCCTGCCGATCATTCTTCTCTACATCCTGATGCAGCGCCGTTTCACCGAGGGGCTGACGCAGGGAGCAATCAAGGGCTGACCATGTCGCACCACGTACAGCGGGAAATCCGCTACAATTTCGAATTCGACCATCGCATCAAGGCCTGCTTCATCGGCGCCGGCGGCCATGCCTATCGCAATGTCTATCCGGCGCTGCGTTATGCGCCGGTCGAGCTTGCCGGCATCTGCGATCTCGATCTCGGCCGCGCCGAAAAATTCGCCAAGCTTTTCGGCGCCGGCAAAGCCTATACCGATCACCGCGAGATGCTGGAGCAGGAAAAGCCGGAGCTGGTCTTTCTCGTCACCGCCTATCATCCAGACGGCCGGGTGCAGGCGACCGATCTGGCGCTCGACACGCTGGCAGCCGGCGCGCATGTCTGGATGGAAAAGCCCACGGCGGCAAGCATCGACGATATCGAACAACTGCAGGCGGCAAGTACGGCGGCCGGCCGCATGGTGATGACCGGCCTCAAGAAGACCTTCTTCCCCACGATCGAGAAGCTCAAGGATTTGATCGGCTCGCCCGGCTTCGGCAGGCTGACCTCGATCAACGTCCGCTATCCCCAGAGTCTGCCGAAGCCTGAAGAGCGCGTCGATCTCGTCAGGATGCAGAGCTTCCTCGACCACATCTATCATCCCGGCGCGATCCTCAATTTTCTCGGCGGAGAAATCGAACGCGCAGGCTACGAATGGGAAGCGCTGACGGGAGCCACCGTCACCAGCCTGCGCTTCCGCTCCGGCGCGATCGGCACGCTGCACCTTGCCGCCGGCCAATCCGGCGGTAGCATCTTCGAGCGGGTGGAGATCATCGGCGAAGGCGCCAATGCCATCGTCGAAAACGGCAGCCGGCTGACCTACTTCCGCAAGGCGGACCTGCCCTCTTACGGCCGCGCCGCAAGCTTCATCCAGCCGGACGAGAATGCCGCGCTCATCTACGAGCCGGAGCATTCGCTCGGCCAGCTCTACAACAACAATCTCTTCTATCTCGGCTATGTGCCCGAGATCCTGCATCTGACGGATGCGATCCTTTCCGGCACATCGATAACCCGGGGCACGCTCGAAATCGCCCGCGAGATCATGAAGCTCTTCGAATTTTACCGACGCACGGATGCCGGCGTCACCACCAATCTCTGACGGGGAGGGACCGCCTTGAGCGAGACCGATATTATTTTCAGGAAAGCCGGCGGCGAATTCATGCCGACTACATGGGGCGAACTCAACTGGAAGATCACCGGCGAGGGCACGCCCGGCGCCGAGATGACCTTCGGCACCTGCCGCATCAATCCCGGTGAGCGCAACCAGCTGCACTCGCATCCCGATTGCGAGGAGATCCTTTACGTCGTTTCCGGCCTTTGCGAACACAAGCTCGGCGACGCCCTTTACCGGCTCGAAGCCGGCGACGCCATCCGCATTCCCCGCAATGTCCGCCATTGGGCGCGCGCACTCGGCACCGAACCGCTCTTCGCCCTGATCATGTTTTCCTCCGGCACCCGGACGGCGGTCAATCATGAAGGCGAAGGCGCGGCCTGAGCGCAACCTGAGGAAAATATCATGGCGTCGATCGCGCTTCACAACATCCGCAAATCCTACGGCACGCTGCCCGTCATCCACGGCGTCGATGTCGACATCGAAGATGGTGAGTTCATCGTGCTCGTCGGCCCCTCCGGCTGCGGCAAGTCCACGCTCCTACGCATGATTGCCGGCCTGGAGACAATCTCGGAGGGCCAGCTTTCGATCGACGGCCGCATGGTCAACGGCCTGCCGTCAAAGGAGCGGGACATTGCCATGGTGTTCCAGAGCTACGCGCTCTATCCGCATCTGACGGTCGCCGAGAATATGGGATTTTCGCTGAAGCTGCGCGGCACGGCCAAGGAGGAGATCGGCCGCCGCGTGCAGTCCGCCGCCAAGATCCTGGCGTTGGAACCCTATCTCGACCGCCATCCGCGTCATCTCTCGGGCGGCCAGCGCCAGCGCGTCGCCATGGGCCGTGCGATTGTGCGTGATCCGAAGGTGTTCCTCTTCGACGAGCCGCTTTCCAATCTCGACGCCAAGCTGCGTGTGGCGATGCGCGCCGAAATCAAGGAGCTCCACCAGCGGCTGAAGATCACCACCGTCTATGTCACCCATGACCAGACCGAGGCGATGACCATGGCCGACCGCATCGTCGTGATGCGCGACGGCATCGTCAAGCAGATCGGAACGCCGTTGGAGATCTATGATCGCCCGGCAACCACCTTCGTCGCCGGCTTCATCGGCATGCCGGCGATGAACCTGCTCAAGGGCCGCATCCAGGCCGATGCGCCTTCGATCTTCCGCACGGACAGCGGCGTCGCCATGCCGCTGTCGCTGCGCCCCGGCGCAGCCGATCCCGGCGAGGAACTCATCTACGGCATCAGGCCTGAACAATTCGCCATCGCCGAGGAGGGGACACCGGCCAAGATCGTCGTCGTCGAGCCGACCGGGGCCGAGACCCAGGTTGTCGCCCGGATCGGCGAAGAAAACGTCAATATGCTGTTTCGCGAGCGCATGGCGATAAAGCCCGGCGACACGATCCGCTTCACCTTGCGGGCGGCCGGCGAACATCTGTTTTCGGCCGCGACGGGCAGGCGCCTTCCTGAAACGAATGTCTGAGGCCGTCGTTTCCCGCCGGTTGATGTTTTCGCTAGGCTGGCGGGCGATGTCGAGGCAGCCGCGTGCTCACCGGGCAACTGGACGCGATTGTTGCACGGCCGGAAAGCGGCGACTGACCGCAATAGTCAAGCAATCCCCGCAACAGCCTTACAAGTGCTTGGCTACATCCATTCTTTGATGAAGGATGCGTACAACGATGATCTGGCCCGCATCATTACTTTTGAAATACAGAAAATGCGAGCCAACGGAGACCTTTCTGTACCCTTTCCGAATGTCTGAGGGACGGCTCATCCGTGTTCCCTCCGCCAGTTCGTGACAGGCGTCTCTTATGTCCTGAATGTAACGCTCTGCCTGATCGACATTCCAACTCGTCGCTGTGTAATCCCAAATCTTGTCAATATCGGTTTGCGCGGCGGGGGAAAATATGATGCCTGTCATTTCGCCTCGAACGTCGCCCGTTTGCGAGCGTTGAACGCATCGAAATCGAAGGGTGTGGCAGGGCCGGATTCTTCGCCTTCTATCAAGGCGTCCTGTAATGCCTTCACTTTGGCTTCGTGTTCTTCAAGTAGGCGAAGGCCAGCCCGAACGACGTCAGTGGCTGAACCATAGCGGCCAGCCTGAACTTGCGTGTCGATGAAGCTGACGAAATGGTCGCTGAGCGATATGGACGTATTTCTAGCCATGCTGAATCTCCTTTAGGCCCAATATACCAATTTTTGGTACATAACAAAGCCCAGTCTTCACGACGTGAATCTGATCCCTGGCCGGCTCTGACGATTGTGTGAAGCCGTCCCGACAGCTCTGACAAACCGCATCGCCTCTGCTATGTCAGGAAAAATGCGGCACCCGACCGGGCGCCGTGCTCTATCCGACCAATCCCAGGAGTTTTGAAAGATGAGCGGTTCTGCCGACTATACACCCCCGAAGGTCTGGACCTGGAACAAGGCGAACGGCGGCCAATTCGCCAGCATCAACCGCCCGATCGCAGGGCCGACGCATGACAAGGAGCTTCCGATCGGCCACCATCCGCTGCAGCTCTATTCGCTCGGCACGCCGAACGGCCAGAAGGTCACCATCATGCTAGAAGAGCTGCTGGCGCTCGGTCATAGCGGCGCGGAATATGACGCCTGGTTGATCAAAATCGGCGATGGCGACCAGTTCGGCAGCGGCTTCGTTGCCGTCAATCCCAACTCGAAAATCCCGGCGCTGATGGACCGCAGCGGTCCGAAGCCGATCCGTGTCTTCGAGTCCGGCGCCATCCTGACCTATCTCGCCGAAAAGTTCGGCGCCTTCCTGCCGACCGAACCGGCCGAACGCGCCGAATGCCTCTCCTGGCTGTTCTGGCAGATGGGAAGCGCACCCTATCTCGGCGGCGGCTTCGGCCATTTCTACGCTTACGCGCCTGTCAAAATCGAATATGCGATCGACCGCTTCGCCATGGAGGTGAAACGTCAGCTCGACGTGCTCGATCGTCGCCTTGCTGAAAGCGAGTATCTGGCAGGCAGCCAATATACGATCGCCGACATCGCTGTCTGGCCGTGGTATGGCGGCCTGGTGAAGGGCTGGACCTACGGAGCGGCCGAGTTCCTGCAGGTCGAGGACTATAAGAACGTGCTGCGCTGGGCCGACGCTGTCCACAGCCGGCCAGCCGTGCAACGCGGACGGATGGTCAACCGCCTCTCCGGCGAGCCGTCGAGCCAGCTGCATGAACGTCACGACGCCAGCGACTTCGAAACGAGAACGCAGGACAAGCTGGCGGCTGCCGAGTAAGCGAGCATCCGCGACTTGTCCGCAGCAAAATCAGGCTCCGCCGCCCTTACGGCGACGGAGCACTTACGAACTGCCGGAACTCAGTTCTTCACCGTGTCTTCCAGGAAGAAGCGGCCGAGCGGGTTCTGGTAGAAGTTCTCGATATTCTTGCGCGAGACGTTGATATAGGGGCTGTAATAGAGGTCGATCCAGTTGACGTCGTCCTTGGCCATCTTCTGCAGGTCGACATACATCTCTTCGCGCTTTTTCGGATCGAGTTCGAGACGCGCCTTGGCGACCAATTCCTTCACCGCCTCGTTCTTGTAGTTGGTCGCATAATTGTTGTTGGAATCGTGGCCGAGCACGAAGGTGGTCTTCTGGTCCGGATCGAGAATGTCGTTGGTCCAGTAGTTCACCGACACGTCGTAATCGCCGGCAACGATCATGTCCCATTCCTGGCTCGGATCGACCTTCTGCAGATTGGCGGTGATGCCGGCCTTCTGCAGCTGCTGCTGGACCAGCACGGCCGTCTGCTCGTCGACTTCGTCGCCGGCGCGGACCAGGTAGTTCAGCGTCAGGTCGGAGGCACCGGCGGCGGCCAGCAGCTCCTTTGCCTTCGCCGGATCATAAGGCCGCTGCAGATTATCGGCGTAATAGTACAGCGCACCCTTCGGAATATAGGAATTGGCGACCGTGCCCTGGCCGAAGGTGACGGTATCGACGATCGCCTTCTTGTCGATCGCCAGATCCAGCGCCTGGCGGACTTCCTTCTTGGCGAGCGCGCCATGCGCGTGGTTGATCAGCAGATGATCCTCGCGCGTCGAGGCGTCGATATCGACATTGAGGTTCGGATCCTTCTTCAGCTCCTCGACGCGGGAGAAGGGCACGAAAATCGCCGTATCGAGCGCGCCGGCCTGAACGTTCAGCATGCGGGTATTGTCGTCGGGCACCGAGATCCACTCGACGCCGTCGAGCTTGACGCGATCGGCCTGCCAGAAGTTCGGGTTCTTCTTCAGGATGACACGATCGCCGCGCCGCCATTCGTCGACCGTGAAGGCGCCGGATGCGATCGGTTTTTCGCCATAGGCGTCTGCGCCAAGCGTTTCCATGCCTTTTTTGGAGATGACGGAGGCATTCGGCAGCGCCAGCGTCGAAAGGAACGGCGCGGATGGGTTCTTGAGTTTGATCGTCAGCGTGTGCGCATCGGTCGCCACCGCCGTGTCGATCACCTTGTAGGAATCGCTCCAAAGCGAGGCGGCGTCATCGCGGATGCGCAGCAGGCTGTAGGCCGCGTCTTCCGCCGTCAGCGGCGAACCGTCGGAGAATTTCGCGTCGCGGATCTTGAATGTGTAGGTCAGCCCGTCATCCGATGTGGTCCAGCTTTCGGCAAGGCCCGGCTCCAGTTTCGTGCCTGTCTTGTCGACGCGGATCAGCACGTCGTAGACGTTGGAGAACACCCAGTTGTCGATGTTCTGGGCAGTCTTGATCGGATCGAACGTCGTCGAATCCTCGCGGCGGCCGATGGTGAGCACGCCGGCCGCCTCGGCATAGCTTGCACTGAGCGTCAGGCCGGCGAGCAAGGCTGCGAGCCCGATTGATTTCCACCTGTTTGTCATGAATTCGTTCCCTTTGTGGTTATGGCACGCGTTTGATGGGCTGGATCGGCATCGATTGCGGATTGTCGCCGATGCCCTGCAGCAGCGGCTTGTCAGGATCGATGTCGGGAATGGCGGCGATCAGCGCCGCCGTATAGGCATGTTTCGGCCGCGCGAAGACCTCTTCGGAGCGGCCTTGCTCGACGATCTCGCCGCGATACATCACCACGACGCGTTCGCAGAGATTGCGGACGATCGCCAGATCGTGAGCGATGAAGATCAGCGTGAGGTTCATCTTCGCCGTCAGTTCGCGAAAGAGTTCGATGATCTGCGCCTGAATGGTGACGTCGAGGGCTGCGACGCATTCGTCGGCGATGATCAGCTTCGGATCGACGGCGAGCGCGCGGGCGATGCCGGCCCGCTGGCACTGGCCGCCGCTCATGCTGCGCGGTTTGCGGCCGGCAAATTCGCGTTCGAGACCGACGAGATCGAGCAGCGCGTCGATGCGCGCCGGAATATCGGCCTTGGCGACTTTGCCCTGTACCTTCAGCACCTCGGCCAGCATCTGGCCGATCGTCAGCCGTGGATTGAGCGCATTATAAGGGTCTTGGAACACCATCGCCGTTTCGCGCCTGAGCTTTGCAAGACCCGCGCTTTTCTGCAGCGTAAGATCGACGCCGTCGAAGGTGACGTGACCCGAGGAAAGCGGCGTGAGGCCGAGCACGGCGCGGGCAAGCGTGCTCTTGCCGCTGCCGGATTCGCCGACGATGCCGACCGTCTCGCCCGGCATGATCTGCAGGCTGACGCCGGCAACGGCGCTGACCGTCTTGCCGCCACCCTTGAGCAGACTGCCGCCGGCCCTGAAGCGCACATGCAGGTCGTCGATTTCGAGCAATGGCTTCGCCGGCTGGCCCGCCTCGGCATGTTCGAGCGGCGGTGCGGCTATCTCGCCCGGCAGGGAAGGGTGGCTGTTGATCAGGTTGATCGTATAGGGATGCTGCGGCCGCGCCAGGATTGCCCGCTTCGGCCCCTCTTCGATGAGCTTGCCGCCGCGCAGCACCGCGATGCGGTCGCAGGTCTGGGCGACGATGCCGAGATCGTGGGTGATCAGAAGGATCGACAGGCCGCGCTGGTCACGAATATCGATCAACAGCCGCAGGATCTGCGCCTGGATGGTCACGTCGAGTGCCGTGGTCGGCTCGTCGGCGATCAGGATTTTCGGATTGCAGGAAAGGGCCACACCGATCATCGCCCGCTGCCGCATGCCGCCGGAAAATTCGTGCGGATAGCCGTCATACTGACGCTTCGGATCGGGAAAGCCGACCTGCGCCAGGATGTCCGTCGCTGCCGCGCGGGCCTCGCGAGCACCGAGCCTCTGATGATAGCGGATGCCCTCGGCGATCTGGTCGCCGATGCACATCACCGGATCGAGATGGCTGGTGGGGTTCTGGAAGATCATGCCGATCTCGCCGCCGCGTACTTTCAGCATCTCGCCATCGTCGACCCGCATGAGGTCGAGCCCTTCGAGAAGTACGCTACCGCTTTCGATCTTCAGCAGCGAGGAGGGCAGCAGGCGCACCAGAGAACGGCAGAACAGGCTCTTGCCCGAGCCGCTTTCGCCGACGAGACCGAGGATCTCGCCCTTGCCGAGGTCAAGCGAGATCGCATCGATGAGCGTGCGCGGGCCGGAATCGACATACGCCTTGACTGTGAGATCGCGGACGGAGAGCACGGAGCCGCTCATTCATGCACCCCGAGCAATTCGCCGAGCGCATCGCCCAGCATGCTGAAGCCGAAGGCCAGGCAGACGATGGAGAGGCCGGGAAACAGCGTGATCCACCAGGCTGTGGTGATGAAGCTCTGGCCCTCGGCGACCATGACGCCCCATTCGGCGATCGGCGGCTGAACGCCGAGGCCGAGATAGCTGACGGCAGCACCGCTGAGCAGCACCAGCGTCGCATCGGACATGGAAAAGACGATCGAGCCGGCAATCGCGTTCGGCAACAAATGCCGGAACATGATGCGCCTGCGGCTGAAGCCGAGGCTGACGGCGGCAACCGCGTAATCGCTGCCCTTGAGCACCAGCATCTGCGCCCGGATCAACCGCGCATAGGAAACCCAGCCGACCAGCGCCATGGCGATATAGAAGCTGCCGAGTCCCGGGCCGAGGATTGCGATGATCGACAGCATCAGCACCAGGAAGGGAAAAGCGAGAATGATATCGACGAGGCGCATGAACAGCGCATCGACGATGCCGCCGAAGAAGCCGGCAATGGTGCCGACCGTCGTTCCGATCAGGAAGGGGAAGATGACGCCGATCAGCGCCATCTGCAGGTCGAGACGCGCACCCCAGATGACGCGGGAGAGAATATCGCGGCCGAAATTGTCGGTGCCGAAGGGATGCAGCAACGAAGGCGCCTGCAGGCGCACCTCGGCATTCTGCATGATCGGCTCGTAGGGCGCGATAACGGGCGCACCGATCGCCAGCAGGACGAAGAACAGCAGCAGGCCGGCACTGAGCGCAAGCATCAGCCGCCGGCCGAAGAACCGGCGCCAGCCTGGAGATGCGGGGACGATCGCCTCGATGCTCATAGCTTCACCCTCGGATCGACGACGACGGTGACGATGTCGGCGATGAAGTTGATGAGCACGGTGGCGCAGGCAAAGACCATGGCGACGCCCTGGACCACCATATAGTCGCGCGAGAAGATCGCCCTGACGAGCAGCTGCCCCATGCCTGGCAGCGCAAAGACGGTCTCGACCACCACCGTGCCGCCGATCAGCCAGCCGATGTTGACGGCAAGCAGGTTGATCGTCGGCACCAGGGAATTCGGCAATACGTGCCGCCAGAAGACGATGCTTTCGGGCATGCCGCGCGCGCGGGCCGCAGTCGCGACATCCGATTTCAGCGCTTCGATCATCGCCGCCCGCAGGCTGCGCGTCAGCACGGTCGAGAGCGACAGCGCCACCGTCAGGCTCGGCAGCACGAGATGCGCGAGTTTTTCGCCGAGTGTGGCGCCATAGCCGGAAACCGGCAGCACGCCGAGTTCGACGCTGAACAGGATAATCAGCATCAGCCCCAGCCAGAAGGGCGGGAAGCCGATGCCGAAGGTCGAGACGATGCGCACCGCATGATCCGGCGCCCGGCCGGCATTGCGCGCAGCGATCGCCGCCATCGGCACCGCGATCAGCACCGACAGCACGACACTCGCGGCGACGAGAGCAAGCGTCGGCTCGATGCGGGTGACGATCAGCTTCAGCACATCGATCTTGTAGAGGATCGACTTGCCCATCTCGCCATTGGCGAGGTTTTTGAGGAAATAGACATATTGCACCCACATCGGCTGATCGAGGCCGTATTGGGCGCGGATGCTGGCAAGGGCAGCTGGTGTGGCGCGCGTGCCGAGGATGTTGCGCGCCGGATCGCCGGGGATCAACCGGACCAGAATGAAGGTGATGACGCTGATGCCGAAGACGACCGGCAGGAATTGCAGCGGCCGTGTCAGAACGAATTTATAGCGATGCATGACGGCGATCGCCCCTCTGTTCTCGTCGGCTTCGCTCCGCTTTGTCCTGCATCAGTGTGCCTTGTTCCGGGCGAGAAAATCGAGAAGCGCGGGATAATAATCCTGCGGGTTTTCATAGAACGGCATGTGGCTGGCATTGGCAAATACCTTGAGCTCGGCATTCGGCAGCGCAAGCTTCATCCTGAGCGCGCAGGCCGGCGTCAGCTCGTCATGCTCTCCGGTGGTGATGAGCACCGGCAGCGTCAGCCGCGGAAGATCGGGAATGCGGTTCCAGTCCTTGAGGTTGCCGATGTAGAGAAACTCGTTCGGTCCCTGCATCGTCGCGTAGGGCGCCATGTTCCAGTCGTCGAGCGAGCGGCGCACCGGCGCCGGCCATTCCGGCAGACGGCAGACATGGCGGTAGTTGAGGATGGTGACAGCGGCGAGATATTCCGGGTGATCGTAGGTGCCTTGCGCCTCGTGCTTCTGCATCATCGAGACGGTTTCGGGACCGAGCGCTGCGCGCAGCCGTTCCAGTTCCGAGATCAGATGCGGCATGTCGGCGACCGTATCCTCGAGGATCAGCGTCTCGAGGTTTTCGGGATAGGTCAGCGCGTAATCGATCGCCAGCCATCCGCCCCAGGAATGACCGAGCATGTGGACCTTGCCGAGCCCCAGCGCCTTGCGCACCGTCTCGGTCTCCTCGACATAGCGGCCGATTGTCCAGAGCGAGAGATCGTCCGGCCGGTCGGAGGCGCCGGTGCCGAGCTGGTCGAAGGCGACGACGCGGTAGCCCTTGTCGACCAGGCAGGAATGGGCCTCGCGCAGGTAGTCGCAAGGCAGACCCGGTCCGCCGTTCAGGCAGAAGACCGTCTCGTCGCCGGTGCCGAAGCTATAGGCAACGACGCGGTAGCCATCGGCATCGATCTCGAATCGCGCGTCCGGCTGCATTTCACGCCACATTGATTGCTCCAGCAGAAAATATCCCTTGCTCAATATTTGGGCGTGGTTAATTTTTTACCGTAAATCGCGTTCCGTGCCAGCTATAAGAAGTGATAGGGTGGGGCGCCACGCCGAACCGGGAGCCGCCCATGCTTGACGACATCGGAACGATCAGGCGCCAGTTTACGGCGCATGAGACGCTGGACGGCCGGATCGACCAGGCCTTCGAGGCGATGAAGCAGATCGGCTTCGAGGCGCTGATCTACGACTATACGCCGGTGCCCTACGACCTCGACGGCGCGATCATGATCCCGTCGCTGCTGAAGCTCCGGAACATCTCCGACGACATGCACGACTACTGGTTCAATCACGGCTATTTCCGTATCGATCCGGTGCAGCAGGTGGCGCTGCGCAGCACGGCGCCGTTCTTCTGGAATTACGACACCGATGCCGACACGCTGATCAAGCGCTTCATGAGCGACGATACGGCCCCCGTGGCGCGCTACCTCAACGAACGCGACATGTCGACCGGCGTCACGGTGCCGGTCCATATGCCGCGCGGCGACTATGCGACGGTCACCGGCATCCGCTTCGGCCGGAATGACGATTTCGAACGGTATGCGCTGCGTTATATTGCCGACTTCAACCTGCTCGCCCATGTCTTCCACGAGACGGCTTATTCGCTTTTCGACAAGACGGCGAAGAGTGTCGGCACGGTGCGCCTGACCGAGCGCGAACGTGAGTGCCTGCGCCATTCGGCGGAAGGTTATTCCGCCAAGGAAATCTCCCGTATCATCGGCCGTTCGGTGCCGACCGTCGTCATGCACCTGAACGCCGCGGCAAAGAAACTCGGCGCCCGCAACCGCACCCAGGCCGTGGTGCGCGCCACCCATTACCGCCTGCTCGAAGACCGCCCGAGCCATGCCTGGCCACCCTATAACTTGTGATAGCTGCCTTCGCCGCTGCCGCCGCGTTATTGGTTTTCGAGATGCCAAGAGATGGAGACGCCGGTGGCCGAAATCGTGACCAACGAAGCCTATTTGCCCTTTCGCGACTATCGCACCTGGTATCGCATTACCGGTTCGCTGACGAGCGGCAAGCTGCCCCTCGTCGTCGCCCATGGCGGGCCCGGCTGCACGCATGACTATGTCGACTCCTTCAAGGATATCGCCGCGCTCGACGGCCGCCCGGTCATCCATTACGACCAGCTCGGCAACGGCAATTCCACCCGGCTTCCGGAAAAGGGGCCGGATTTCTGGACGGTCGGCCTGTTTCTCGAAGAGCTGGACGCGCTGCTTGCCCATCTCGGCATTCAGAATCGTTATGCCTTCCTCGGCCAGTCCTGGGGCGGCATGCTCGGCGCCGAACATGCGGTGCGCCGGCCGCCGGGCCTGAAGGCGCTTGTCATCGCCAACTCGCCGGCCAACATGCACACCTGGGTTTCGGAGGCGAACCGGCTGCGGCAGGAACTGCCGAAGGACGTGCAGGACACGCTGCTGAAGCATGAGCTGGCAGGAAGCCTGACCGACCCCGACTATATCGCCGCGTCACGCGTCTTTTATGACCGCCACGTCTGCCGCGTGGCGCCGTGGCCGGCTGAAGTGGCGCGGACCTTCGCGATCATGGACGAGGACAATACCGTTTACCGCAACATGAACGGCCCGACCGAATTTCACGTCATCGGCACGATGAAGGACTGGACGATCGAGAACAGGCTCGACCGCATCGAAGCCCCGACGCTGCTGATCTCGGGAAAATACGACGAGGCGACGCCCCTGGTGGTCAGGCCCTACCTCGAACGGGTTCCCGGCTGCGAATGGGTACTGTTCGAAAATTCCAGCCACATGCCGCATGTGGAGGAAAAGCCGCTTTGCCTGGCGACCGTTTCCACTTTCCTGTCACGGCACGATTGAGAACGCGCGCCGGCCCATGACGATCATCGATCGCCAGCGCAGCATCGAGTGTCTCGGTGACAACGGTATCGCCGTCGGCAATGCGCAAAGCCGGCGGAAGGGAGCCGATGACATTGTGAAAGCTCGTGGGAATGAAGCGGTGAGTGGTCATGAGATACGGCTCTCGCTCGTTTCGAATGTCATGAGCCTGCGGCTGAACTGCCCGGCGGAGAGAGTTCGAGACTAGATCCGAGATTATCTGCGAAGCCAATATCCGCCGCCACTCCAGATATACCGACGTCGATGCCGTCGTTGGAAACAATTCAAACAATTGATTTTTGTCAGTAAGAGCGGAAGCCGGCAGCCCTTGCATCCGGCTCGCCCGAGACGCGAACCGGCTTGTCCAGATTGCGGACGAGGTAAATGCCGGAAATCCGTCCTTCGAGATCAGGATCAACGGCCACAAGGCTCTCCATTTCTTTGCGGCCAGTCATGGCAGTTGGTGGATGGTCACGTTCGGAACAACCTGCCGCGCAATCTCGCAGAGATGCAGTGATGGGTGAGGTAGATGACCTGTCCGACCTTTGCCATGTCGCCGAGCAGACGGAAAACCTCTTCGGAACGAGATTGTCGAAGCTTTCCATAATGTCGTCGGCGACGAAGGGCACGGGCGGGCGAAGGGCTGCGAATTCCTCATAGCCCGCCAGCCGAAGCGCGAGATAGAGCTGGAATTGCATGCCCGTCGACATCGCGTCCGCAAGCTTCGAGCCGCTATTACGTGATACGCCGATCAGGATTTCCCTGTCGCGGTCGGCCTGGGTCGTCAGGCCGGAATAGTTGCCGCCGATGATCGATGATTCGGCGCTTGGCTTCGACCCGGGCCACCGCATCGTCCCCGCCGACGGCCTCGAGCTTCTGCTTCGCGAGCAACACGTCGGAATAGAGAAGCTTCGCCCGCTCAGTCAGATCCTCGATCCGGGCGCCAAGCCCCATCGCATCGCGCTCGACGGCATCGGCATCGACATCGGCCAGACGTCGTTCGGCCTCGGCAAAACTCGGCGCGCGTAATGCCTCGGTGATCTGGCCACGCTGCATGGCGGCCGCCCTCCAGCCGGTCCCGGTCCCCGGGGCTAGTCTATAGTCTAAGTCTAGTCAGCCTGGGAACAGGTTAAGCCGTGATGTTCGCACCAGGCTCCATTCCGTAATAGGGCCCAACTCCGGACGGCGTCATGAAAAACGAAAAGATCTATGTAACGAAGCCCAGCCTGCCGCCGCTCGAAGAATTCATTCCTTCGCTGGAAGCGATCTGGAACAATCGCATCCTGACCAATGGCGGGCCATTCCACGAGCAACTGGAGCAGGAGCTCTGCAGCCATCTCGGCGTGAAGCACATCAGCCTGTTTTCGAACGCCACCGTTGCGCTGCTGACGGCGCTTCAGGCGCTCCGCGTCACGGGCGAAGTCATTACCACGCCCTATTCCTTCGTGGCCACTTCGCATTCGCTTCTCTGGAACGGCTTAAAACCCGTTTTCGTCGACATCGACCCGGTGACGCTCAATCTCGATCCAGCGAAGATCGAGGCGGCGATCACGCAGCAGACGACGGCGATCATGCCGGTGCATTGCTACGGCCACCCTTGCGACGTTGATTCGATCCAAAAGATCGCCGATCTCTACAATCTCAAGGTCATCTATGACGCCGCCCATGCCTTTGGCGTGGAAGACGAACGAGGAAGCATTCTCAATCACGGTGACCTTTCCATCCTGAGCTTCCACGCGACGAAGGTCTTCAACACATTCGAAGGCGGGGCCATCATCTGCCCTGATGTCAAGACGAAGACCCGAATCGACCAGCTGAAGAACTTCGGTTACGTCGATGAAGTGACCGTGGTGGCGCCAGGCACGAACGGCAAGATGAGCGAATTCAATGCTGCGCTCGGGCTGTTGCAGCTGAAGTACATCAACTTCGCCCTTGAAAGGCGTGGGCTCATCGACGCCGCATACCGCGAGCGTCTGCGCGGCGTCGCCGGCATAGAATGCCTGCAACGTTCCGGCGAGACCGTCTCCAACTTCTCTTATTTCCCGATCCTCGTACGCCCTGGCTATCCCATATCGCGCGATGAGCTCTATGAGCTTCTGAAGGAAAACGGCATTCATCCGCGCCGTTATTTCTATCCGCTGATCTCAAGCTTTTCGATGTACCGCAGCCTGCCTTCCGCGCAGCCTGCGAATCTGCCGGTCGCAACCGAAGCCGCTCTGCAGGTGCTCTGCCTTCCCATCTATCCCGACATGGAAATGGAGGTCGTCGACAAGGTCTGCGCGATCATTGCTTCTTAGGGGTAGATGAAATGAAACTGGCTATTATGCAGCCGTATTTCTTTCCTTACATTGGCTACTTTCAGCTGATCAGTGCGGTCGATAAATTCATCGTCTACGACAATATCAAATACACAAAAAAGGGTTGGATTAACCGAAACCGCATGTTGCGCGACGGCCGGGACGCCACATTCTCTCTGCCGCTGAAGGCCGCGCCGGATAGTTTGGACGTGTGCGAACGCAGCCTGTCGCCAGACTTCGACCGCAACAAGCTGCTGAACCAACTTCAAGGCGCTTATCGACGCGCGCCATTTTTTGCCAATGCTTTCCCTGTGCTCGAGCAGGCGATAGGCTTCTCGGACAACAATCTTTTTTCCTATATTTTCAACTCAATCAGGGAAATCTGCGGCTACCTTGCAATCGGGACAGACTTCGCCGTCTCCTCTGAAATAGCGATAAATCACGATCTCAAGTCCCAGGAAAAGGTTTTGGCGCTTTGCGACAAAGCGGGCGCGAAGGTCTATGTGAATGCGATAGGGGGTATGGAACTTTACTCTCAAGATGCGTTTGCTACGCGTGGTATAGAACTGAAATTCATCAAGCCGAAGCACGTGGAATATTATCAGTTCGGCGCTGATTTCGTGCCCTGGCTGTCGATTGTGGATGTCATCATGTTCAACTCGGTGGAAGAGATTCAGAAGAATATCCTCGGTGAGTATGAGCTCATTCAACCTTAGATGCGGACGAGTGGTTCCTTTCGGCGGTCTGCTAAGAAGAAAATATCGGTGAATCAATGTTCAAATGGAAGAAGTTAGGCAAGGTCTTTACGCCGCAGGAGGTGACCGATCGTCCGTGGCTTAAGGAGTTTGCCCAAGCGCCTGCAACGCTGATTTTCGATGACTTTGTCCGAATATATTTTTCCTGCCGCCCACCAGCGGATCAGGCCGGGCAATATGTCTCGCATTCTGCTTATATTGACGTGGATAGGGCTGACTTGTTCAAGGTCATGCGGATCAGCGAACGTCCGGTCTTGGAATTGGGCAGTCTCGGCGAATTCGATCAATTTGGTACTTATCCGATCTCCGTCGCGAGGGATGGCGACCTCATACGCGCTTACTATGCCGGCTGGACGCGATGCGAATCCGTGCCTTTCAACGTCGGTATAGGATTGGCCTTGAGCACGGACGGAGGCCGGACCTTCTCTAAGGCGGGCAGGGGACCTGTCGTGCCGTACTCGCCGGATGAACCCTTCGTCCTGAGTGGTCCCAAGATTCGGCGTTTTAACGACCGATGGTACCTGTTCTATATCTCTGGTTCCAAGTGGATCATGGCCGATGGGCGTGCGGAGCCTGTGTACAAAATCCGTCTTGCCACCTCTGAAGATGGCTTGCACTGGACGAAAGCGAACAGAGATCTGATCGAATCTGTCGTTGAGACCGACGAGGCACAGGCGAGCCCCGATGTGATCTTTGCCGGGGGGCGCTACCACATGTTCTTCTGCTATCGCCACAGCACGAATTATCGCGGCAAGGAAAAAGGATACCGGATCGGCTACGCCTCGAGCAACGATCTGGTCAACTGGCAACGTGACGATAGCAAAGCGGGGCTGACGGTGTCCGACACAGGCTGGGATGATGAGATGGTTAGCTACCCGCATGTCTTCGAGTTGGATGGCAAGACCTATATGGCCTATCTCGGCAATCAAGTCGGGCGCAATGGTTTCGGCCTTGCTGTTCTCGACGGAAAGCTTGGTGACGCATGACCAAGATGCGATGGAAGAAACTGGGCAAGATCTTTGATCCCACGCAGCATCATTTGCCCGCAGGCTGTGTCGAGTTTGCGCAGTCGCCCCAAGCGCTCGTTTTCGATGACTTTATACGAATCTACTTCTCAACGCGCGCAACTGACGTGAACGGCAAATATCTCAGCCATGTCGCTTTCGTCGATATGGACAAGACTCTGGGGCGGGCCATTCGCGTTTCTGACAGGCCGGTTATTGAACTCGGCAAACTCGGTTGCTTTGACGAGCATGGCATCTTCCCGATGAATGTGATGCGACACGAAGGGAAGATCTACGGCTACACATGCGGCTGGAATCGAAGGGTTGCGGTCTCGGTCGATACGGCAATCGGGCTTGCCCTCAGTGACGACGACGGGATGTCGTTCAAGAGGATCGGCGATGGACCGGTCTTATCGGCGTCTCTCAAGGAGCCGTGCCTGGTCGGCGACGGCTTTGTGAAGTTCATCGATGGCCTCTTTCACATGTGGTACATTTTCGGGACTGGGTGGAAAGAATACTCCCCGGGCGCGCCTCCGGATCGCACTTATAAAATTGGTCATGCGACCTCGCCAGACGCCATCAATTGGCAGAAGGAGGAAGGCAGGCAGATCATACCGGATCGGCTTGGCGCCGACGAGAGCCAAGCTCTGCCGACCGTCATCCGGATCGATGATCGCTATCATATGTTCTTCTGCTATCGGCAATCGTCGGATTTCCGCACTAACAGGAAACGCGGCTATCAAATCGGTCACGCCTATTCGCACGATCTGATCAACTGGTCACGCGATGACCTTGAATTGGGGATTGAAGGAACGGACGGCGAATGGGATTCCGACATGTTGTGCTATCCGCACGTCTTTGAGGCGGATGGGTCAATTTACCTCCTCTATAACGGTAACCAGTTTGGCCGGCATGGATTCGGCGCCGCAATACTGGAACGCGCTGCATGACGCCGGATTGGGGCCACAACCTCGCTTCGGCAAGCGACATCGCCTACCACTTGAATGAATGCGGAAGTGTTTTCGCCGAGGGGCTTCGCGCACGCGTGGACATCGACGCTTATGCGCTGAAAATCCTGCTCAATGCCGAGCGCTTTGAGGCATGGTCTGACGGTAGGTTGATCGGGCTTCTGGCCATATATTGCAACAATCCCCAACAGACATCGGCATTCATTACGAATCTGAGTGTGTTCGAAGAATGGCGCGGCAGGGGGATAGCGGGAGCGTTGCTTGAACGGAGCATCGCTTTGGCCAGGCAGAAGAGGTTTGAAACGATACGCCTCGAGGTCGAGGCGAAAAACATGGCCGCCGTCGCTGTCTATCGCAGATATGGGTTCGTGGTGCTGGATAGCGAACAGTCAATGCTGACAATGAAGCGAGAATTGGGGTAGAGGATGGCTGAGAAGAAGCGCGATTATAATAGTGAAATCAAGGATGCTAGTGATCATCGCTACGCATACAACTTCGATTTTGACGTCATGCATCATTATATGCTGAAGTCTTTCATGCCCTTTTTCCGCTCGGGAAGCCTGCTTGAACTTGGAAGTTTCCGGGGCGATTTCACGAAAAGGATCGTTCCTCATTTCGACGATATCACCTGCGTAGAAGCCTCCGATGAGGCAATAGCCGTCGCGAGGAACGAACTGGGTGACGGCCTGACATTTATCAATGATGTGTTCGAAGAGGTGAAGCTCCCCAAGCGCTATGACAATGTCCTGCTGACACATGTTCTCGAGCATTTGGACGATCCGGTAGGCGTGCTGAAGCGCGTCAATGACGAATGGCTATCGGAAGGGGGCAGGCTCTTCCTGGTATGCCCGAATGCGAATGCCCCGTCCCGCCAGATCGCTGTTAAAATGGGTTTGATAAGCCACAATTCCGCAATCACGAATGCGGAAGCGGAGCATGGTCACCGCATCACATATTCACTGGATACCCTGGAACGCGATGCAAGGTTGGCGGGATTGAACGTTGTGCATCGGTCCGGCGTTTTCTTCAAAGCCCTGGCAAATTTCCAGTGGGATCGCTTACTTCAGACGGACATCATTTCCAGTGAATATCTGGAGGGTTGCTATCAGCTGGGGCAAGTCTATCCCGATCTTTGCGCCAGCATCTTTCTCATGTGTGAAGCCGGCCGAGCGCAATAGGCTGCGCTTTACCCGAACGCAACTTCTGAATCCCAAGGATGTCCGATGCCGCGCGTATCGATCTGTATTCCCGCATACAAGGCCGACTATTTCGAACTGTGCCTGCGAAGTGCGTTAGCTCAAAGCTTCACCGATGTCGAAATTCTGGTGTCGGATGATTGTCCGACCGATGAAATCCAGGCGATCTGCCGGAACTATGACGGGTTTGTCCAATACAGCCGCAATCCGAATCCCGGTCCCGAGAGCAATGTGCGCAGGCTGGTGGAAATCGCGAAGGGCGAATACATCAAATTCTTGTTCGATGACGACGTTCTACACCCTTTCTGCATACAGTTCCTGCTAGAGGCGCTGGAGTCGACAAAGGAAAAAAACACGCGCCTTTCGTTTTCTCCCCGTTATTTGATTGACGGGAAAAATCATACGACCGGCTTCATTAACCACTTCAACGCTTCCGGAGATAGCCTCAAGATCGTTTCTGGCGACGACTTCTTGCGGTTGACGGCTCTCAATCACGTCAATCTAGTTGGAGAGTATACAACGGCTTTATTTCGGAAGGAGGATGCATTTGATAGCGATGGCCGATTCCGATTGTACAAGATGGAAGGCGATCTCTTTCCTGGCTTGATTGATTTGTCAGCCTGGGTGGAACTGGCGCAGCTCGGCAACTTCGTCGTTCATCCTACACCGCTTTCCTATTTCAGGCGCCACGAGAACGCCACGTCGAACCCAGAGGTCAACTGGAAATTCATTTATGCAATCACCTACTATGAGGACGTGCTAAATTTTGCGTTTGAAAGAGGCTATTTGTCGGCAAGCGACTTGCCTACCTCATATCGCAACCTGCTGAATGTCTACCGGTACTGGCAGAATTCGTTCCCTCAGCTTGGAGCGAGAATTGCGCAAATTGAAGAAGCACTGAGGTAAAGAAAAGTGCACGCCCTAATCACCTGAATCTGAAGTTCGGTTCATTGTCTTCTGGCAGAAACGCTTGACCGAGGCGAAGATTTAGTCGGCGGATTTGACCCACTTGTATGGGGTGGGATTTTCGTTGTGGGTTTCGATGAAGGCGTCGATATCGGCTTCCAGTTCTGCTGGTGGAGCGGTGTACGCCGCGCTGCAACTACTTTCGCGTCAGCTCTGCGAACCACCGCTCGACCTCATTGATCCAGGATACCGATGTTGGCGTGAAGTGAACATGCCAGTGTGGGCGGCGCGCGAGCCAGGCCTTGATCCTCGGCGTCTTGTGCGTCACATAGTTGTCCATCATCAGATGCACGTCCGACCCATTGGGCATTTCGGCGTCGATCCGCTGCAGGAAGTCGAGGAATTCAGTGGCCCGGTGACGCTTGTAGCAATGACCGATCACCGCCCCAGTGGCAATGTCGAGCGCGGCGAACAGCGATGTCGTGCCGTTGCGGACATAGGTATGAGTACGCCGTTCCGCGACGACCGGCGCCATGTTCGCGAGCGCCAGTTGCGGCACCATCCGGCTCAAACTGCTCAAGATCGGCGCCGTCGTCACCAAAAGCGTCCGCCGCGTCAGGATCGCTACGGCGTCAGCTTATCCATAGGCCGACGAATGGCAGCGCGCATCATTCGTTACGACGAGCCACGCCCCGCTGACGAAACAGACAGCGCTCAGTTCAAAACACCGCCCAGTCTACGCCCTGCCTTTGCCGCAGCGTCGCCGCGCGTCCGGCAAATGGCGAAAACCGCGCAGCCCACACCGTAACGCCTCGCAAACACCAACATCGCCCGCGCCAGACCGAACAGATAATCGACCTTGTTGGCCTCACACCAGGCCATCAGCGTCTCGCGGAAGAACCCGCTGTCGGCGCCCAGCAGGATGCGGATCCGCGGCCAGTTGCTGCGGATTTGCCCAACGGTCCGTTTGACCGCCTCGACTGCACCAATATTTGCGCGCCTGAGCTTGGAGAGGAGCAGGTGCCAGCCGCAGAGGATATAGAGCGGCAGATAGGGATAGCTGTCGTAATAGCCATGGAAGAAGCGGCCTTCCTGGTTGCCATGGATCGGATCATCAGTGGCCTCGACATCAGGGGTAATCTGTTGGGACGCTTGTCTATGTGCCTCCACGAACCGCGCCTCGATCGCTTGCGGATCATGACTGATCTTGCGATAGCGCGACGGCGCCGGGCTCGACGGTTCCAGCCGGTTGAGCGTGCTCTTGCCGGCCAGCGGAGCGCAGCCGGCGCGCTTGGCTTCAGCTTGCCGACCAAAGTCGCCATCACCGGATAATGGCGCAACCCATTATGATCGTTGAGGTCTTCGTAGCCCACGAAATGGTCATGGTGAAGTGGTCGCGTGGCCGCCGACCTTCTGCTGGCAGCCTGGGATCACGGACCTTCGCGGATTGTCCATGGCGAGAGACCGCGCGAATACCCGTCACTTGAGATCGCTGCGGCCTTGGGGCGGTTGTTGAACCGGGACGGCGCCGCGCGCGAACTGCCGCGCGCCTGGAGAGGAGACCTGCCAGGAATGGTAGGTTCTGGTGACCTCTATCGGCGAACCAGCCATTTCTTGGCGACGCGGCAAGCCACCGTATAGGCCGGGTCAAAGACGTTGCCGACGTCGTAACGCACGACCTGGCCGAGCAGATGGCTGGCCGCCGTCCTGTCCAGGCCGCAATCAGACGCCAGCCAGGTCAGCATTTCGCTGGTGGCATGCTGGAGCGCCTGATCGAGGGGCCTGGCGTTGCCGATGGTGAAGATGTCTTCAGCGGTTTCCCCGCGCGGCCAGACCAGTCCGGCCTGCTTTTCCACCGTCAGCCGTACCGTGACGTCGAACGTGGTCTCGACGCCGGTTCCGACGATCTCCCCATCCCCCTGCACGGCATGACAATCGCCGAGAAAGAACAGGGCGCCGGGAGCCGAGACCGGAAAGCGAACCGTGGTGCCGGGACCGAACAGCCGATAGTCCATGTTGCCGCCATATTCGCCGCTGGTCGCGGTCGAGATCGCCTGGCCGAGGCTCGGCGCCACGCCGAAACAGCCGATCATCGGGGCAAGCGGCAGAACGAAATCTTCAAGGCCGGCAACCGGCTCGGACAGCCGGACGGTCGAAGCCTCACGGTCGATCGCCCAGATGGCGATATCACGCGGCGGCAGGTCGCGGACAGTTTCGGGATCGACGACATTGGCGGCGACGACGCTGCGGGTGAACCCGGTGTCCCTGGTCGGCATCATGCTGACGATCTCGACCTTCAGCGCATCTCCAGCTTCGGCCCCTTCCACGAAAATCGGGCCGTTCATCGGGTTGCCGCGGGGTGCCCGCTTGATACCGTCCTTGTCATGGCCCGCAGCATCGAGCGTCTCGGTGACGACGGTATCGCCGTCGGCAATGCACAAAGCCGGCGGAAGGGAGCCGATGACATTGTGAAAGCTCGTGGGAATGAAGCGGTGAGTGGTCATGAGATACGGCTCTCGCTCGTTTCGAATGTCATGAGCCTGCGGCTGAACTGCCCGGCGGAGAGAGTTCGAGACTAGAGCAGAGATGAGATTGCCTGCAATGCCAAGATCCACAAATCGCCCGAAATACCGTTCGGCCGCAATTGCGGCGGCCGATGGGCAGGCTGTCAAATCAACTCATCTTGGCGCACCGAACAGGCTTCCGGCGCAATTCCCGGTCTCAGGAGTTGATCGGATCGACGTTCAGAATTTGAAGCTGGTGCCGAGCGTTACCCTTTGCTGATTGACTTCGAAATCGCCGAGCGCCGCGCCTAAATCCTTGCGTCCGAAGTCGTCATAGCGATATTCGGCTCGCATGATGATATTGTCGGTTAAGGCGTGCTCCACACCACCACCGGCCGTCCAGCCGATCAGGATGTCGTCCTTCTTGCCAACTCCCGGCACGTCGACTTCTCCACCGGCCGCGGCCAAGCCGCCGGTTCCGTAGATCAGCGTGCGGTCCAGGGCATACCCCACGCGGCCGCGCGCCGAGCTGTCCCATTTGAGGGAAACGTCGTTTCTATCCTTCCAGTTGTAGTTGAAGTCATTCTCGATACCGAAAATGAAAGGGCCATGCTGGAAATTATATCCGCCATAAATGCCCGTAGACCCCCCATCAAGGTCCTGCTCGGAACCGTCGAGGTAGGTCGCATGGGTAGCGGCATATCCGCCCTGAAGCCCGAGATAAAATCTCGACCAGTCGAAGGCCGACTGAGTCTGTCCCTGTCGAACGTAAGCGGGATCTTGAACCACCACATCGGCGGCAAAGGCCGGCACCGCCGAGAAAGCCATGGCGGCCAGCGCAATTGTCTTTGTGTACATTTAAAGTGCCTCGTCATTTCGATGATCGGAGAAGGCTTCAGCAAATCGGCAGTCAGCCGGGACCGATGCATTATGCTGCGGCTCGGCGTTGCTGTTTGCGTTTTAATGTTGAGATATGTTGTGGCCCGGGCATCCCGGACATGAGTGTGAAGGGTCGCGCGGGGCGGCGTCAGGAGTGGGGACCCAGCGGTGGAAACCATGCAAGGAAAAAGTCCAAGCCATTATAATCTAAATATGTTCCTGTTGTTCCATAACGTTGATTACGCCAGAAATGGCGCGATAGGGTATATTATATATCCCGTGGCGGCACATTTTAGACCGTCGAAGCGATCTCCCTTCCCGAGGGGTGGAACGGAACGAATTTCCGATGGGTTGGTTAGGCCTTGGAGCAGCCCTTTCAAGAGCCGGAGAATGCCATGGACCCGAGGAGCACGTCGTGAATGTTCTAAGTTTCAGCAGAGCCAGAAACAATCGCGACGGTCCTGATGCCGGTTTCGTGACCACGGACGTTGACAACCGCCGGCTCTACAGGTTTGCCCTGCAATACGATATGGACGGCAAGACCTGGGCGACCGAGATCTGGGTCTATTCTTCCAGAGATGCCGAAGACCGCGTCGCCGCAATGCGCAAATCGCTGACGATGTGCGGCCAACTCTATGGCGAAGTGGAAGCTTAGAGCTCCGAGAGACCTGCAGAAATGGAAGCAGGAAGCTTGAACCTATCGGGTTCAACACCTCTACATCCCCCATCCATAGTATTGCGGCTGCCGTCGAGCCTAGTGCACAGCGATCGAGCTTGCTCCTTTCGAGCCGTATTCCCTTGCCCGCACTTGGTGAGGTCCCCTCGTCCGGAATAGGATGGCGCCCTCCCCTGCTTAGAGGTTAGTTTCGCCCTTTCGATGACTTCGCCAGCATCTCGCTCAGCGTGGCCGCGGAGAGCATGGCTTCCGCCAAAAGTTTCTTGAGCTTCTGGTTCTCTTCCTCCAGTGCTCTCACCCTTCTGGCTTCGAGACCGGCGCTTCCGAATTGCAGGGATTGCCACCGATAGAAGGTCGGCTCGCTGATGCCGTGCTTGTGGCAAACATCTGCCACCGTCACGCCGGCCTGGTGCTCCTTCAGAATGATCGTAATCTGGTCGTCGTCGAATTTCCTCTTGCCCATCACCGCTTCAGTCCTCACGAAATGCTCTGTTGAAGCTGTCGAGAAGTGGTCTGACAGCATAGAGCGCCACGCTGCTTTTGCCTGTTTCGATCAGTGTTTGTGCGGGCATGCCCGCGACCAGTTCGACATCACGCATTTTCGCCAGCCGCTCGTCCGTTACACGGATCGTTGCGGCAAAATAGGGCTGGCCGTTCTGCGGATCGGTGAGGCGGTCCGCCGATACATACTCGACCCGACCTTTCAGGAGTGGAACACGCCGCTGATTGTATGGCAAGAGGTGGACCTGTGCCTCGAGCCCCGCATGAACGAGATTGATATCTTCCGGTCTGACATGGGCAGACACGATAAGGCGATCGGCGCGTGGCAGAAGATCGACGAGCGGTTCGCCCGCACCGATCACCCCACCTGATGTGTGGATGCGCAGGTTCATGATCGTTCCATCTTCGGGAGCACGGATATCGGTCCTTGAAAGCTGGTCGTCGATCGCCCGCAGGCGCTCGCGCAGCTGCATGATCCGGCTTTCCGTGTCGCGCATGCCCTGGGCGACTTCGCTCAACCGGTCGCTCTCGAGCTTTGCGAGATCGGCCTGGGCCTCGCTGATCACCTGGTAGGCGCGGGAAATCTGTGCCTCCACCTGACCCTGCTGGCCATCCAGGTCTGCTTTTTCGCGCTGGAGGTTGAGAAGCCTGCTCCTTCTTTCCAGTCCTTTGGCGGTGAGGTCCGTGACCTGATCCAGTTCTTGGCTCGAGATTGCGGCTCTGTCGGCCAGTGCCGCCTTCTGCACGCCAAGTCCGACGATTTCCTGCCGCACCTGCGCGATTTTTTCATTGGCGATCTGAATTTCAGCCTGCATGACCCGGCGACGAGCTTCGAAGATTTTCTGTTGCCCACTGAGAATCGCGCTGACCGAGGGATATCGGTCCATGGCCGCCCTGAGATCCTCGGGATAGGCGACATGGTCGCCGCCTGTCTGCTCCGCAAGCAGACGGGCGCGGCTTCCTTCGGCGTCCCAAAGTTGCCCTTGGATGCTGTCGCGCTCCGAACGAAACTTCGTGTCGTCGAGTTCGATCACGATCTGCCCGGTCATGACCGCGTCGCCGTTTTTGACGAGGATCCGTCGGACAATTCCGCCTTCCAGATGCTGAATGGTCTTGCGGCTGGACTCCGGCTCGATAACGCCCGAGGCAACTGCAGCGCTTTTCAGCGGCGCCAGAACCGACCAGATCCCCAATCCGACGATGAAAACCAGGATCAACAGGTTCCCCGTCCAGACAACGCCTCTGAGCCCCGGCATGGGCGAAGGGGGAGCGGGTCCGCGCTGTTTCTGTTCGATCACTGGCGCATAGGCCGTCTGTTGCCTGGCTGTCGCCGTTGGTCGCGGCGCCAACCGCTGCCCGATCCTTGACGAATTTGAAAATCTCGCCGGCGTTGCGTCCAGTGGAACAAGGGTCATGGCCGCGTCCCTCCCTACGTTCCTGTTCGAGACGGTGGTTGAAGATAGGTTTCATAAATCCGCTCGCTGTCGCCAAAAGCGGCCACCGTCCCGTCACGCATGATGGCAATCTTATTGGTGACCGGCAGGATCCCCATCCGGTGGGTTATGACAACGACGATCATCCCCCGGGATTTCATGCGCTCGATTGCCGTAAACAGCATGCGTTCGCCGTCATAATCCAGGCTCGAATTCGGATCGTCGAGAACGATAAGAGACGGATTTCCATAGGCGGCCCGTGCCAATCCCAACTGTTGACGCTGAGCCCGAAGAAGCAGGTTTCCACCTTCGCCGATATCGGTTTCGTAGCCCTGCGGCAGCCGCATGATCGCCTCGTGCAATCCAACCAGCTTGGCGGCGTCGATCGCTTTGCCGGGATCTCCACCGTCCAGCCGGCCGATCACATCCTTGATTGCGCCGCCGAAGAGCTCGATGTCCTGCGGCAGGTACCCGACATGGCGGGTCCCGCCGCAAAGGCGCAGAGCCGAGATATCGACCCCACCGAGGAGAGCATATCCGCTCGTTGCCGGCACAACGCCTGCTATGACGCGACCAAGCGTCGATTTTCCCGATCCCGACGGACCAATGAGCGCTACGCAATCACCTGGCGCGAGGCGCAATGTGATACCAGTCAATATCGGCCGATCGGCGAATGGCTTGAAATAGCTGACGTTATCGAGAAGGAGGCCATTGGGCTCCGGCAGGGGCACCATTCGCGCATCGCAGTCCGATGCGACTGTTATCAGCATTCTGTTCAGGCGATGGAAGGCATTGCGCGCAAACATGAAGGAGCGCCATGCACCTATTGCGCCCTCGATCGGTGCGAGCCCGCGCCCGAGGAGCAGGCTGGCAACGAAGATGATTCCGGGACTGCCGCTGTTGGCGAGCACCAGCCATGTCGCGGATCCCATCATGAAGATCTGTGCAAGTGTGCGGATCGATTTGGAAAAACCAAGAATGATCTCGGTGCGATGCATCGCGATGTCCTGCGCCCTTCTTGCCATTTCCGCGTCGCGATAGACGATCAGCGCTGCGCCGTCCTGCATGCCCATTGCCCTGATGACCTCGATGTTCTTGAGGGCGGTCGCAAATCGCAGATAGCTCCTCGTAAGGGCAAGATTGGCGTGGGCAAGCGGTTCTCGCGTCGCCAGTTCCGTCATGAACGCAAACAACAGGAGTGCAAGTGCGCTCAGAAGGCCGATGGTCCCAAGCAGCGGATGAACGAGAAAGAGCAGGAGCAGGAATATCGGCGCCCAGGGAACGTCAAAAAAAAGCGAGCTGGCCGGTGAATCGAGGAACTGGCGCAATGCCGCCAGGTCCCTGTAGCATTCCGTGGCAGCTCCCGTATCGGCGCGGGAGGCGTATTCGAACGAGGCGGTGAGCACCATGGGGCGTAGCCTGTGGTCCAGCCAACTGCCGATGCGCGAAAGAGCTGCCCTGCGCACGATATCCAGCGTGGACCCGACCACAACGGCAATGGCGATGATCATCGTCAGCATCACGAGCGTGTCGACACTTCGGCTCGACATGACCCTGTCATAGATCTGCAGGAGATAGATGGAAGGCGCCAGAAGAAAGAGATTGTAGCCGCAACTATAGAGGAAGACCAAGCCGAAGGCTCCGGCACAAGCGCGCAGCGCAACAACAAGCTGTGTCGGCGGGCGCGGTGGCTTTATGGAAATCGTTGTCATTATCAGATCTCGCTGCACTTGATACTGACAAGAAGAGGCTGCCGGCTGGTCGAGTAACCCCTGAGGGTCGCCAGCCGAAGCCGGCGACCCTCATAGGCCTGAATGCATCAGCCAAGATGGCTGACATCGATATGGCCGAAGGCGTTTATGAAGTGATCGAGAGAATTGTTCACCGTCGTCGTTTCGGGATCCGTGTGAACCAGAGCCGACGAGATATCGCCGCCCAGGGCGTTGTTCCCGTTGCCGCCGTTGCCGCCGACACCTGCCAGGATGGTGGCATGCTGATCGGCCACGAGCTGGGTGTATTGCGTGGCGGTCGTCGCCGCAGCCACCGAAGCCGTGTCATGGCCGCTCGTATTGCTTTGATCGCCGTTGGAGTGGGCGTTTCCTCCAGCGCCGCCGGCGCCGCTGGTCAGCGATGCCAGGAAGCCATTCTGGGCCTGGCTCAAGCCACCGGCTCCACCGCCGCCGGCGTCCCAATCTGCCGTCTGCCAAACGTGATCGCCGTTGTGCAGATGGGTGGATGCCCCGTCGACCGTTTGCACGGGCGAGATATAGGCAACCGGGTTGTAGTTGATGTTCCCATCATTGTGTCCATCACCACCGTTGCCGGCATTCGCGTCACCCGCATCCGGGTGGTTGAGATGAATGGTGTCGGATATTTGTGGAATAGGCATTGATGTCACTCCTTTTACTTCGTTTCGTCCGCGTTTGTTTTACGGCGTCCCCCTACGGCGTGCATTCCAGCATTTTCACCGCAGTCAATACAACCGCGGCCGAATATTGCTCGCGATTTAAGCTTTGGACCACCTAGATATTCGGAGACATTCCTTCGGATGTATACTTGAAGTTCCGGAGCGTTATTTGATGTTTGATGAGTAGGCGTAGGTCGCTGGTCACGATCATGCCTGCGAACCTCGTCGAAGCGACGCCAGGGCCTCCAATTCAAAGGCAGATTGGTGCTCGCAAACTCGCACAACGGCCGTTGCGGTGATGACAGCCAAATGGCTACGGAACTAGCCAACAGGATGTAGACGAATTGCAGGCTCTGCTTTTCCTGCGTTCAGATGCACAATGCCGGAACAATTCAGGCTGCACAGCGCCGCATGCTCGGCAGACGCGCGGTCGACCGCGAATGGAGACGGTAATGGCGGAAACTCGTCCCTTATTGGAAGATCAGCCCAAGACGGGCACCGATCAACACCTCGCCCCCAATGTGGCCGCAGGGCATCTGGCGCTGGTGCCGACCTGGCTTCCATTGGATGTCGCTTCCGGTCCGAGCCATAATTCAGCCGGCAGCGGTGGTGACGGGATCAGTGAAGGCGTGATCAGCAGTAATGCGTTGGCCGTCTTCATGCCGTCCAATGCAGCTATTGCCGGACCTCATTCGGCTGCCGACGCTTTCCAGGGCAACGACGCACTCATCAACCAGCACCCCACCGAAATGGCCGGCATAGGCGGGAATGGCGGAAGCGGCAATGTTGCGATCGGCACCGGCGATGGCGCCAATCATGCCGGCACCGGCGGGAATGGAACCTTCTACGGTGGCATGGTCAGTACCGAAGTCGCGCTGTTTGCCCCCGTCAACACTGCCGTGGCTGCAGGCCCCGGCGCGGAGGCTCACGCGGATCAATCGAACAACGCACTGTTCCTGCAGGGCGCAACCCAGATGGGCGGCATCGGCGGCTCGGGCGGCGACCATAACGTCGCAAGCCATGGCTCGTCGATGAGCCCGGGAACTGCGCTCACATTGACCGGCGACTTTTATGCGGGCCACGGCGGCGATGGATATTTCGTCGGCAGCATGGTCGACGTGAGCATAGCCATCTTCTCACCGATCAACATCGCCATCGGCGCCGCAGGCGGCTCCGCGGAGGCTCATCAGACAAACAATGTCATTTTCGACCAGGGCACCGTACAGATCGCAGGCATAGGCGGCAATGGCGGTGGCTTCAACCTGTCGTCAGACACGATTTTTACCGGCAACCATGCCGGCGGCGGTGGCGGCGTCGGATCGTCAACCGGCAGCATGGTCGACGTCAATTTCGGCTATTTCCATCCCATCAACATTGCCGTCCCCGCCGGCGGAACGGCGGACGCCCAACAGACAGATCATGTTCTCTATGATCAGCATGCGCTTCAGTTGGCCGGCATCGCAGGCCATGGCGGAGACGGCAATCTCACGGATGCCCATTCGGCCCTCGTCGACGACATTCTGAGCTTCATGCATAGCTGAAGCGCGTCACTTGAAACGCGATTGAAGCGGCTGCTTGTCCTTATGCATGTCGCTGTCCCGGAACCCCTGCATTTTCCGGACCGTATGCATTGGAGCGCCGTGCATCCTTTTGGACGCACGAAGAACGCTTTAACATCTTCAATCCTCGCATCATGCTTTCCGAGCGATTCCGATTTTCGGGCCGATGCGCTGGCGGATAGGATCCCATTTGCATTGCAGAGGTCCAATTGCACGTTCTTCGTGCCGTTTTTCAAACCATATGTTGAACCACTTCTCCGCCAGGCATCTGTCGATGTAACCGCAGTACCGTCCGAAAACCATGCCAACTGGTATCAATGCGTCGATGGCCCCAAGTTTTTCAGTAATCATAACGGGTAATCTGTAATCTTCTGCTTCTTTTGCTTTTCACGTTTGTCGTTTTGCTGCCGAAATCTGCAGCCTCCCTGAATTGAGATATGGAAACATAGCTGAGCCGAACGCCATCCCG
This sequence comes from Rhizobium sp. CIAT894, assembly GCF_000172795.2. NCBI lineage: Bacteria > Pseudomonadati > Pseudomonadota > Alphaproteobacteria > Hyphomicrobiales > Rhizobiaceae > Rhizobium > Rhizobium sp. CIAT894. The sequence goes on along the minus strand of NZ_CP020948.1, from coordinate 65,879 downwards.
TTACATTCAACATCTCTTGCTCAATAGCTCCGTGGCGGATCGATTGTCTTTTCAGTGCCTTTGAAAGCTTTTCTGACCCGCTTGCCGTACGTTAATTTGGCGATGGTTGAAAAATATACAGCGACAAGTCGAACTGGCACCCTCTCATGAACAAGGTCTGAAATGTGCTCTGCAGACCCAGTTTTCTATCGATGAAATCTTATAGACTATAATAATTATCATGAGAGATCCCGATTGTTGATATCGAGAATATACTCTTTTTTTGTCATGACATGAGACGACAACAGGAATACTATGAAAAACTGTTGGGTTGCAAATATTCTGGGGAGCACGCAGGTGTCCAACAGTGCTAGAACTGCGCGCCGTACCGGGCGCAATGTACCAACTGTTATCGTTATCGAGCATTCTACACTGGCGCGTACGACCGTGGTGAAGCTTCTTGAGGGTGAACTCGCCGGGTGGAATTTTATCGATATGATCTCGACCGAGAGTCTCGATAGAGCTCTTGGAACCGAGGTGCGTTTGGTTGCATTGGATCTGGCTGGCAGAGGTGTTGAGAGCATCAGCCTGCGTGATGACCTCGCGGCAATTGCTACGCGTTTTCCCGAGGCTCCCATTACGTTGCTCTCGGACACGGATGACGTCAACATAGCCCGTCAGGCCCTCAAGATGGGTATACGCGGCTTTTTCTCGACTTCACTGCCCATTGATATTGCCCTAGCCGGCCTTCGTCTCGTTCTGGCGGGAGGAACATTCTGCCCGCAGTTGTTAGGGGCTGTTGCAAATGGCTCCAACGAGCCCGGCCCGGCCAGAACTGAGGCCGAAAAAAGCTTGGATGATAGAATGCAGTATCTGGCGATTGCCGATTTTACCCCCCGGGAGGCGGATGTCCTCGCAGAGTTGCAATCCGGCTGCTCGAATAAGGTCATCGCAGGAAAACTCAATTTGTCAGGGCATACGGTGAAAATGCATTTGCAACATATAATGCGTAAGTTGCAGGCGCAGAACCGCACTGAAGTGGTTGCCCGATTGGTTCAAAGAGCCGCCGGCGGGCAGGACGCCTCGCCGAGCCAGGATCCTGGATTGCTCTGAAGCGCGTCGCGATCTTCAGAGCGACAAAGCGCGAAGCGCAGCGCATCGGGCGCTGATCCCCGATCTCTCGAAGAAGATGTTTATTTCGGGCTTGCCCGTTTGCACACGCCTGTCGAACTTCGCTCGCCACACTAAGTTTCCCAAATGGACCTGGCAAAAATACCGTGATGCGGGATCCTCGGATCGAAGAAGCGTTTTCGCGAGGGTATCCGGCGGCGAATTTAACGGCTTCGCCGCGCACCAAACCTCCAATCCAGGATCCCGGTCGTCACTTGTCCTGTATTCTTTTGCCTCGCCTAGAAGCTTGGCCCAGACGCAGTCGGGACGATGGAACCGAACAATGGATATGACGCGCGTCCGAGATCACATGGTGGAGCACCACGTTACGCGTCGTGGCATTCGCGATCGAGGTGTCACGGAGGCGATGCGCACGGTGCCGCGCGAAAAATTCGTCTCTCTGGGCTGTGAGGAGTTCCCCTATGAGGATGCACCGCTGTCGATCGGCGAGGGCCAGACGATTTCGCAGCCGTTTATTGTAGCCCTGATGCTCGAAAAGGCCCGCCTGGATGCGGGTGACAAGGTGCTGGAGGTCGGAACGGGCTCCGGCTACACCTCAGCCCTCATGAGCCGTATAGCAAGGCGGGTCTATTCCATCGAACGCCATGAGAGGCTGGCGCTTCAGGCCAAGGAAAGGTTCGAGAAGCTCGGATATCATAACATTGACGTTCGTGTGGGCGATGGCAGCAAGGGCTGGCCGGAAGCCGCCCCATTCGACGCCATTGTCGTTTCTGCAAGCGCACCCGCGGTGCCGTCCGCCTTGAAGGCGCAATTGGACCTCGGAGGGCGGCTCGTCATCCCGGTCGGCCGCAGCGAGCAGCGGCTGAAACGCGTCACGCGCACCGGCGCCGCTACGTTCGAGGAGGAAGATCTCGGCGGGGTTCTCTTCGTTCCCCTGATCGGTGAAGACGCCTGGACTGCTGCACATCCAATGTACACGGCGACGGCCCCGCCATCGCCGGGAACTTTTGCGTCCGGCCCAGGTTCTCCGCGAAACGCAGAGGGAGAGGGCATGGAAAAGATACAAGACTTGCCTGCGCTGCCCGAAGGCGTGCTCGATCATACCGAATTCCAGCGGCGGTTCTGGGCAATTCAACGCATTGCCTGGATCATCTTCACGCTTCTTCTCGTGGCCTGTCTGCTGGGCTTGCTTGGAAGAGGCGGTCCGTTTTCACGGCAAACCATCGCGTTTCCTGGAGGGGCTGTGGATTTTCCCGTCCTCTCCCGCTGGAACGCCCCGGAGACTATGACGGTGAACTTCGCGCCGTCATCCGAAGACCGGGTCTTCACGATCGATGCCGCCTTTCTTCAGAGCTTTTCGATAGAGGGCGTCGACCCGCCTGAGAAGGCGACCTTGGTGCGCCAAGGCCGGATCGGCTACGTATTCCCAAGCGATCCGGCAGGACCGACGCAGATCGTGTTCCGTCTGCAGACACAACTCCCCGGCCCTTGCCGCAGCACCATCGGCATCGGCGCGCAGACACGCGCGCACTCCACTTTCATTTTTCCATGAGGGCGGCGCCTTGGATGCAGTTTTACGCGGACTGGCGATCTATTTCACACTGCTCCTGATCATCCGCCTCTCAGGAAGACGGACGCTCGCCCAGATGACGCCGTTCGACCTGGTCATCGTGCTGGTCATCTCCGAAACCACGCAGCAGGCAATGCTCGGGGACGACTTCTCGATCACCAATGCCATCATTCTGATCCTGACGCTGTTTACGACAGACATCGGCCTCTCCTACGTGAAGAGGTGGTGGCCTCGCGCAGCACATATCATCGATGGCGTTCCAACCGTTCTCGTCGCGGACGGGGTCTATGACGAAGGCGCGCTCAAAGGCGCTCGCCTGCAGAAGGAAGACGTCATGGAAGCGGCTCGTAGCCAGGAAGGCATCGAGAGTGTCACGGAGATCAAATTTGCCATCCTCGAAGTGAGCGGCAACATCAGCATCATCAAGAAGCAGAAACCCGGTTGACGATCGGGGAAGTCTCGGCCTGCGTCAGTAAAGGTTGATATATGTAAGCTAAAAACTTACAAACCATTCATGATCAAGTCGTTTAGAAACGAGGCTCTGACAGATCTTTTCGAGACGGGCAAAACCGCGAAAATCGATGCCAAGCTGCAAAAACGAATTCTGATCAGACTTGACCGCTTTGGAACAGGCCGAAAAGCCGGACGACATGAACCTTCCCGGGTTCGACTTCCATGCCCTCAAGGGCCATAATCCCATTCGGTATACCGTTCACGTCAACGGCCACTGGTGCATCACATTCGAATTCGACGGCAACGATGCCGCTCGCGTCGATTTCGAGCAATATCATTAAGGCGGCTCGGACTGGGGAATGATTTAATGCCCGTGTATGAAACGACGAGGCCCATGACGCGCTGCCCTTCCCACCCTGGGGCATTGCTCGCAGACATCATCCCGGCAACGGGAAAGACCAAGGTGGAAATCGCCAATCTGCTGGGTATCTCGCGCCAGCAACTCTACGATATTCTGAACGAGAAGAAGCCCGTATCGCCCAATGTCGCTGCCCGGCTTGGGAAACTGTTCGGTGACGGGCCGGCGATATGGCTGCGCATGCAAGCTGCCTATGATGCCGAACGGGAAGTGGATGTCTCGGGTATCCCGACAATCCGGGCCGCCTGAGGGAAAGCGCGTCGATCCGCCTCAGAAGGACAGGTCGAGCACCCTGCCCTCGAACAGACGGTCGCGTGAGCCTTCCAGATGCGCCTTCATCAGCCTTTGCGCATCGTCGGCCCGGCCATCGGCGATCGCTTTATAGATGGCGTTATGCTCTTCATAAACCTGTTCAAGCCCCTGGCGCGGGCCGAGCAGGGAGAGGCCGTGAAGATGCATGCCGACGGCGATATGGGCTTTCAGCGCATCGATCGAGGCCGTGTAATAATGATTGTTGGCAGCCTCCGTCACCGCCCGGTGGAAGATGAAATCGGCATCGGTGCGGTGAAGCTGATGGCTGGTCGCTTCACGCAGATCGGCAAGGGCGCTGGCGATCTTCTGGATCGCCTGCTCATTGCGGCGTTTGGCGGCAAAATAGGCGGCGGCCGGCTCGATGGTCAGGCGGAATTCGTAGCAGCGCTGAATGTCGGCAATCGTCTTGACCGGCGAATAGGCAAGCTGCGTCGTCGGCGACCCATGCGCGCTGACGAAGGTGCCGGCGCCCTGCCGTGCATAGACCATGCCCTGATCGCGCAGGCGGGCCAGCGCATCGCGGACGATCGGCCGGGAAACACCCAGCATCGAGGCAAGTTCATGTTCGCCGGGAAGGCGTGAATCCGGCGGATAATTTCCGCCGCGAATCCGCTCGAGCAGTTGGTCGAAGACGCGATCGACCAGCTTGACGGCCTTGCCGCGTTCGGGCTTGCCCGCCGGGCCGGCTTCCGCGTTCAAAGATTCGCCATTCACTTCAACCACGTCATTCTCCCCGACGGTATTGTACTATGCCGCCTGATTCCGAGAAACCAGTCTTAGCAAACTATCGGGATGGCCGAAGCCCCCCGACTTGACAGCACACCGAAATTGCCGCCCGTCGCCGGCCATGACATCGAACCATGGAATACCGGCCTCGATCTCGCCCTTCGGCACCAGTACCCTGACGCCAAGCGCCTGAAACACGGCAAGGGCGGTATCGCCGCCGCCGACCATCAGCATATCGGGCCTCGTATCATCGATGACCGCTTTGACGCCTGCCGCGAAGCGGTGGGCGACGAGGCCCGCGTCAGCCGTCATGTCGCCGGTGCAGCGCAGCAAGACCGGCAGTGCCAGCCCCTCCCCGCATCCGATCTCGCCGATCGGAGCATCCACCACCATGCGCAGGGCACCCGAGGCTTCGAGCCGGTTCATCTGGACGACGGTGATCGGGTCGCGAGAGCCGAAGGCAAACAGCGTCCGCGGGCTTGCCGCGAACTCCATCGCCGGCTGCCCCGCTTCGCCAAGCCGGCGGGCAATTGCCGCGCCGAGGCCACGCGCACCGACCGCAAGGGTCCTCGTCCAGTCATGACCGTCGATGATCTGGTCGAGGTCAAGATCGTTTTCCGCATCGGCAACGACAACATTATCGCCACCGCGCCCGAATAGGTCGGCGATCGGCAATGGCTTGGGAACCCCGCGCCCGACGACGCAGCCCCGGTAGGTCACGCGTTCCTGATCGGGAATGGCGGGCGCCACCAGGATGGTTTTCAGGCCGAGCGCCTCGGCGAGCGCCAGGCTTTCCGCCGCGACATTGCCCTTCAGCCGGGAATCGATCTTCTTCATCACCACCAACGGCTTCTCGCCGCGAAGCACTTCCGTCGCCGCACGGACCGTTTCGACGGCTTCGCGTTTGCCAAGCGCGCGCGAAGCGGTGTTGACGACGACGACATCGCAGCCGGTTGCGATCGCATCCTGCGCCGCCCCGACGTCGACGGCGACCGCAACCGAAAGGCCAGCCGCAATGAAGGGCGTACCGGTATCGAGTGCGCCCGTCAGATCGTCGGCGATAATGGCGGCCTTCAATGTCATGCGATCTGCTCTGTATTGACAGCGTGGCAGGCGACGAGATGGCCGGGTCTCGCTTCCTTCCAGGCGGGAATAACCTTGCTGCAGACGTCCATCGCGATCGGGCAGCGCGTGTGGAAACGGCAGCCCGACGGCGGGTTCAGCGGGCTCGGCACGTCACCCTGCAGGATCTGGCGCTGGCGGGTGCGCTCGTGCTCCGGATCCGTCTCCGGAACAGCCGAGAGCAGCGCTCTCGTATAGGGATGCAGCGGATTGTCGAAGAGCTCCTCGCGGGTCGCAAGCTCGGCGAGGCGCCCGAGATACATCACACCGACGCGGGTGCTGATATGGCGCACCACCGCGAGGTCATGGGCGATGAACAGATAGGTCAGCCCGTATTTCTCCTGCAGATCGAGCAGCAGGTTGATGATCTGCGCCTGGATCGACACGTCGAGCGCCGAGATCGCCTCGTCGCAGACGATGAATTTCGGCTGGCAGGCGAGCGCCCGGGCGATGACGACGCGCTGGCGCTGGCCGCCTGAGAGTTCGTGCGGGTAGCGCTGGGCAAACCGGGTGGGCAGGCCGACATCGGTCAACAACGCCGCGACCTTGTCTTTCAGCTCGGCCTTGGTGCAAAGCTTGTGAAAGAGGATCGGCTCGCCGATCGCCTCGCCTACCGTCATACGCGGATTGAGCGTCGAATAGGGATCCTGGAAGACGATCTGCAGGTCGCGGCGGAAGGGCCGCATCTGCTTCTCGTCGAGTGTAGCGAGGTCCTGTCCCTTGTAAACGACCCTGCCACTGGTCGCCTTGTAGAGATTGAGGATGGTGAAGCCGGTCGTCGATTTGCCGCAGCCGGATTCACCGACGAGGCTCAGCGTCTCGCCTTCCATGATGTCGAGATCGACATTGTCGAGGGCATAGACGGTCGCCGAGCGTTCGCCGAAAGCCCCGAGCTTGACGTGGAAATGCTTGACCAGGTTTTCGACCTTGAGCAGCGGTTGCGCAGCCATCACGCGGCCTCCTGCATTCTCTGGACGACGAAACAGGCGGCGCGGTGATTGCTGCTGCCGCTCAAGGATTCGAGCCGCGGCACCTTCTCGTGACAGATCGCCTCAACGAGCGGGCAGCGCGGCGCAAACGGGCAGCCCTTCGGCCGGCGGCCGGGCTCCGGCGGCGTGCCGCCGATCGAAGAGAGCCGGCTTGCCGGCGGATCGGAAAGTTTCGGGATCGAGGAAAGCAGGCCGCGCGTATAGGGATGGCTCGGGCGGGCATAAAGCTCGTCGACCGGCGCATCCTCGACGACCGTGCCGGCATAGAGCACGGCGACGCGGTCGACCAGGCCGGCGATCAGCGCCAGATCATGGGTGATCCAGACGACTGACATGCCGAGCTTGGCGCGCAGATCCTTCACCAGATCGACGATCTGGGCCTGGATGGTGACGTCGAGCGCCGTGGTCGGCTCGTCGGCGATCAGGAGCTTCGGGTTACAGGCAAGGCCGATGGCGATCATGACGCGCTGGCGCATGCCGCCTGAGAGCTCGTGTGGAAAGGCTTGCAACCGCTCTTCCGGGCCGGGAATGCCGACGAGCCGCAGAAGCTCGACGGCCCGGATGCGGGCCTCGGCCTTTTTCATTTTTCGATGATAGATCAGCGGCTCGCAGATCTGGTCGCCGACGCGCATGACCGGATTGAGCGAGGTCATCGGATCCTGGAAGACGAAGCCGATATCGCCGCCGCGCACCTTGCGCAGTTCGGCATTCGACATCGTCTGCAGGTCGCGGCCGGCGAAGGTGGCCGTTCCCTTGGCGACCTTGATCTTGTTCGGCAAGAGCCGCATCAGGCTCAGCATGGTGAGGCTCTTGCCGCAGCCGGATTCACCGACAACACCCAGCGTCTCGCCCTTGTCGACATGGAGATCGATGCCGTCGACGACGACGGCCGGGCCGTTGCGGCCATCGATCTCGACGGTAAGGCCCCTGACATCGAGCAGGCGTTCTGTGCTTTTCGTGTCCATCATTTGTTGCCCCGCGGATTGAGCGCGTCGTTGAGGCCGTCGCCGAGGAAGCTGAAGGCAACCGAGGCAAGGCCGAGCACGGCCGCCGGAGCGGCGAGAAGATGCGGATAATGCTGCCAGACGCGAAGGCCGTCCGAGATCATGTTGCCCCAGCTCGGCGTCGGCGGATTGACCCCGACCCCGAGGAAGCTGAAGGCGCTTTCCAGCACCATCGCCGTGCCGAGACCGGCGCTGACCGAAACGATGAGCGGCCCGAGCGCATTCGGCACGACATACCGCTTGATGATGACCCAGTTCGACAGCCCGAGCGCTTGGGCGGCGGTGATATAGGGCCGGCTGCGGATCGACAGAACCTGGGCGCGCACGAGACGGGCATAGGGCGGCCAGGAGATCAGCGCCATCGACCCGAAGACGAGGATGAAATCCACCCATATCGTCTGGCGGTAGAAGGGATTGAGGGTCTCGAGGTAGCGCGCCTCCATCCAGCGGGTGATCGGCGATTTCAGCGAAGCGTTGATGACGACGACGAGCAGCAGGTTGGGAACCGACATCGTCACGTCGGTCAGCCACATGATGGCGCGGTCGAAGGGATTGCCGAAGAAACCGGCGACCGCGCCGAGCGTGAGGCCGATCAACACGGCGAAGAAGGTGACGATGACGGCGACGAGGAAGGCGGTCCGCGTGCCGAAGACGACGCGGCTGAAGACATCGCGGCCGAGGTCGTCGGTTCCGAAGAGATGGCTCATCGACGGCAGTGCGTTGCGGGCGTTGAGATCCTGGCTGAGATAATCATAGGGCGTGAGGTAAGGCCCGAAGATCGCCGTGAAGGCGAGGATCAGGACGACGATGAGGCCGAAGACGGCGAGCTTGTTGCGTTTCAGCCGGTGCCAGGCGTCGCGCCACAGGCTGACCGGCGGCTCCTCGATGGTCTCGGTGGTAGAAAGAGGGATTGCGGACATGGTCAGCGGCTCCTTCTTGAATCGTTGGCGCGCGGATCGAGCAGCGGATAGAGCACGTCCACCAGGAGGTTCGACACCATCACCAGGAACGATCCGATCAGCGTGATTGCCAGGATGACGGGATAATCGGAATTGATCAGCGCCTGCACCGTCAGCCGGCCGAGACCCGGCAGGCCGAAGACGAGCTCGACGAAGATCGCGCCGTTGACGATGGTGATCATGATCAGGCCGAGCTGGGTCACCACAGGCGTCAGCACCGGCCGCAGGATATGGCGCAGCGCCACGATAATCTCGGGCACGCCCTTGGCGCGGGCGGTGCGGACGAAATCCTCCGACAGCACCTCGATGACGGCGGCGCGGGTCTGGCGCACGATCAGCGCGATCGGCTGGAAGGAAAGCACGAGCAGCGGCAGCAGGATGCGGACATCGAAGACACCGCCCCAGCCATAGGGCACGCTTGCGCCCGGCAAGAGCACGATCAGGCCGACCATCAGCAAGGGACCTGCGACATAGGCCGGGATCGCCCAGAGGAAAAGCGCCGAGCCCAGAATGGCGTAGTCGAGGCGCGAATTCTGGTTCAGCGCAGCGATCATGCCGAGGGGGATTGCGACGAGGGCCGTCAGGATGATGGCACAGAGGGCAAGCTGGAAGGAGACCGGGGCGGCAGCCGAGACCATCGCCCAGACGGCGCGGCCGGAGGTCAACGAATTGCCGAACTGGCCGTGCAGCAGGTTCCAGATGTAAAGGCCGAACTGCTCGATGAAGGGCCTGTTGAGGCCGGCGCTTTCGCGGATGGCTTCGATGCGCTGCGGATTATAGGCGACATCGCCTGGCGCGCGCAGGAAGATCAGCTTGATCGGATCGCCGGCGCCATAAAAGGCCAGCGCGTAGACCGCCAGCATCACCACCAGAACGGATGGAATCCAGATGGCGAACCGGGTTAGCACGTAGCGCAGCAAGGCCACCTCCCACCTGTTGTTCGATGCGTTCCCGCCCTTTGCAGAAGCCCGGCGGATCGCATCTCTTCTTGAAACTTGCGCGAAGGCCTTGCGGCCCTCGCGCGCTCATTGCCAGAAACGATAGGCCCAATCAGCCGATGGAAATGTTCCAGGGTTCGGCGATCTGCCAGTCGAGGTTCTTCTCCATGCCCTTGACCTCCTTGGTGGCCCAGCGCGACATCGCCTGAGAATACCATGGGATGAAGGCCCAATCCTCGCGGAACGCCTTCTGGGCTGCCTGGGCGAGGGAGATGCGCTGCGGATCGTCCGCAGCCTTGGTCGCCGCTTCGGCAAGGGCGCTGTCGACCTTGTCGTTCTTGTATCCGCCGAGCTTGTTCTGCGCGTTCGACGAGGTCGAGGCGATGCTGCCCGCCAGATAGGAAACGGCGTCGGGAACACGGGTGCCGACGTCGTCGCGGAAGATCTGGACCGAGTTCTGATCCGGACCGGCATAGGCGTCCTGCTGCGGTTTCATGTCGACGGCCGTGATGCCGAGATTCTGGCGCCACTGCTCGGCGATGAACTGGGCGGCGGCCTGGATGGCCGGCGCCGAAATGCCGACGAACAGGATTTTCGGCAGGCGCTCGGGCCCGCCATAGCTCGATTCGGCAAGCAGCTTCTTGGCGGCTGCCGGATCATAGGGAAAGGGCTCGAAGCCGGAATTGTCGGCGCCGGGAACCGAATTGAGGATCTGATCGGCCTTCTTGTGCGGCCCATCGGGATAGGAGGCCTTGAACAGGCCGTCGCGATCGACCGCCATGATCAGCGCCTGGCGGACCTTCGGATCGTCCATCGGCGCACGGGAGATGTTGAACCAGAAGTGCTGGCTGGTCGGGATCAGCGGGCCGGCCGAGAATTCCGGGCCGAGATCCTGGATGATCGTCGAGGTGACGAGCTCGGTATGGGCGTTGAACTCGCCGGATTTGATCAGCGACGTCGCGGTGACATTGTCCTCGATCGAGGTGATGTCGATGCGGGCAAGCTTCGGCTTCTGCCCAAAGAAGTTTTCATTCGGCTCGAAGGTGATCTTGCCGGCATCGATATCGATGCTCGTCAGCTTGAAGGGGCCGGAGAAGACCGGCTTGTTTTCGGGCTTATACCAGTCGATGATTTCCTCGCCGTCGCTGCCGCGCGATTGCGACGCTTTGGTGATCGGCGCGATGTGGTTTGCCAGGCGCATGAAGAAGATCGGATCGGCAGCGGCGAGCGTCACCACGACTGTCCCCTCATCAGGAGTCGCCACACCCGTCAGCTCGTTGCCGGAGCCGGCGGCGATTTCGGCATAGCCCTTGACCTTGCTCAGCACCTGGTCGGCGCGCTGGCTCTTGGTGTTCGGCATCGAGGCAACTTCCCACGATCCCTTGACATCGGCCGAGGTGATCTTGCTGCCGTCCGAGAAGACGGCCTTGGGATCGATCTTGAAAGTCCACACCGTGTTGTCGGCCGATTCCCAGCTTGCGAAGACGTAGGGCTTGATATTGCCCTGGCTGTCGAAATACATCGGCGACGCCCACCAGATCGAATTCCAGCGGAACGTTCTGCCGCCGCCGCGCAGCGGCGACCAGTCCTGGTCGAAGGCCGGATGGGCGACCTTCAGGACCTGGCCGTCATCGGCCATCACGATGCGGGCATTCATCCCGAACACGGTAAGGCCGACACCGGCGGCGAGGCCGAGCTTCAATGCATTGCGACGCGATAAATTGGTTTTGTCAGATTGATCAAGAGACATGGCATTCCTCCCAGGTGAAATCGGCAGCGCTCTCCCTGCACTGCCAGGCGCAGCACAATCCGTCGCCTATCGTTCTCTCGTTATTGTAAATATGTCAACAAAAAATCGCAATTTTTGTCGCAACAAAATTTATAACGAAAAATATCACAGCAATAACAATTAGATAATTTTTCCATCAGGAATGAACGCATTTTGTCTTCTTGACAAAAGAACTGCAATGGAAAAGTTTTTCGCAATCCATCGCGACAGACGAATGACAATTGCCCGTGCAGCCGGAAAAGACGGGACGCACCGAGGAGGGCGGAATGAGCCACAGGATTACAGGCGTTTTCAGCGCGGCCGCAACGCCGCTGACGGCAGACAATACGCCCGACCTCACCCTTTTCACCGACCACTGCCGGCGACTGCTGGCCGAGGGCTGTCATGGCGTGGCCCTGCTCGGCACGACCGGAGAAGCCAATTCCTTCTCCGGAGCCGAGCGCCGCGCCATATTGGAGGCGGCGGTGAAGGCCGGCATTCCGGCCGACAAGCTTTTGCCGGGCACTGGCGTCGTCGCCATTCCGGAGACCGTGGAACTGACGCGGCACGCCCTATCGCTCGGCGTCACCAAGGTGGTGATGCTGCCGCCTTTCTATTACAAGGGCGTCTCCGACGACGGCCTGTTTGCCGCCTATTCGCAGGTTCTGGAAAAGGTCGCCGACACCCGCCTGCAGGTCATCCTCTATCACATTCCGCAGGTCTCGGGCGTGCCGCTCTCCATTCCGCTGATCGGCCGGCTGATTGCGGCCTTCCCGGAAACCGTCGTTGGAATCAAGGAATCTGCCGGCGATTTCAATAACATGCAGGCCATCATCGCCGCCCATCCCGGCTTTTCGGTGCTGGCGGGCGCCGATCCGCTGCTGCTGCCGCTCATGAAGGCCGGCGGCGCCGGCTGCATCACGGCCACTTCCAATCTCGTGGCGGATTCGCTGCGGACCATTTACGACCATGTTCATGACGAGGCGCGCAGCGCCGATGTCGAGACGGCGCAGGCACGCATCAATGCCTATCGCACTCTTTCCAATTCCTACGTCCAGATCCCGACCATCAAGGCAATGATCGGGCTGAAGACAGGCAATCCCGCCTGGAAGCGCACCCGCGCGCCGCTGATGCCGCTGAGCGAGGTCGACTCTGCCGCGCTCGCCGATAGCTACGCCAAACTGCCTTGAGGAGATCCGCCATGACATTTACCGGCCTGGCTCCCGAAGCCGTCTCCGCTTTGATGACCGGGAGCGTCACCCCTCACCCCTCTGTCGCAGGCCGCGCCGATGCCTACCTGCCCTCACCCTGCATCCAGAACCATGCAGCCAATCTCGCCTTTCTGCCCGACGGCACGCTGAGCTGCGTCTGGTTCGGCGGCACGATGGAGGGCATGGGCGACATTTCGATTTACATGTCGCGGCTGGCGCCGGGCGCCGAGCGCTGGTCGGAACCGGAAAAGATGAGCGACGATCCGAAGAAATCCGAGCAGAACCCGTTGATATTCAACGCCCCGGACAGAAAGACATGGCTGCTCTACACATCGCAGACCTCAGGCAACCAGGATGGCTCGATTGTCAAATGCCGGATATCGGATGACGGCGGCAAGACATTCGGCCCGGTCCGGGTCCTCTGCGACAGCCCCGGCACTTTCGTTCGTCAGCAGATCGTCGTCAACGGCAGGGGCGACTGGCTGCTTCCGATCTTCCGTTGCGTCGGCCTCGACGGTCAGCGCTGGAGCGGTAATGCCGATACGGCAGCGGTGCTGATCTCGCGCGATCGCGGCGCGAGCTGGCAGATGCACGATATTCCCGACAGCATCGGCGCCGTCCACATGAATATCCTGCCGCTCGGCGGCGGCGAGATGATCGCCTTCTACCGCAACCGCTTCGCCGAAAACATTCTTTTCAGCCGATCGTCCGACGGCGGCGAGACGTGGAGCCCGCCCAAGCCGACCGAACTGCCGAACAACAATTCCTCGATCCAGGCCACCATGTTAAATGATGCAGCAATCGCAATGGTTTACAACCATTCGAATGCTGATATGTCGGATGCGCGGCGTCAGTCTCTCTACGACGAAATCGAGGGTGACGAGGCTGGAGAGTCCACTGTTGTTGTTGCCGATACCGGCCGCAAGGCGGTCTGGGGTGTGCCGCGTGCGCCGCTCAGCCTGGCGATTTCGAGGGATGGCGGCAGGACCTTTCCGCATCGCATGGATCTCGATACAGGCGACGGCTTCTGTCTCAGCAACAATTCCAAGGATTCGCTGAACCGTGAATTCTCCTATCCCTCGGTCATCCAGGGCAGCGACGGCACGCTCCATGTCGCCTACACCTATTACCGGCGCGCCATCAAATATGTGCGACTCGCCCCGCAAGCGCTGCCGTAAGCAAGATGCCGGCCTGGAATTGTAAATCTGCTTTCCGATCCCGCATGAGACGATGCGGGACACAGGCAGATCGGCCGGTCACGCCGAGGATTTGACAACAGGTTTGGCCTCCCCGCCGCCGACATGATGGCGGCTGACCTTTTAACTGACCGCTTCATCCATACATATTATAAGCACTTGATTTTAAATAATATATTGGTACACAGCAAGCGCCTGAGGCCTGTTCTGCGGCATGCTCGGCGATAAAATTCCCGCCGACCTGGATTGTCAGCTTGACATTGATCTTACAACTTTACAATAAATGGAGTGACACTATCGCCGCAAGATCTTGCAGGAGGACTGGTTCATGGCCAGCTTGGATTCGCCAATCACGATCGTTCGGCCGCATCTGATCGAATTCGGCATCGGCACGGCGGCAAAGCTCGGCAAATGGGCTGCCGAAAAGGGCTATAGGCGCACGCTTGTCATCTCCGATGCTTTCAACGCCTCGCGCGTCGACACGTTGGAATTGAGGGGCGAGGTGACGGTCTTTGCCGAAGTGACGCCGGAGCCGGATACGGCAAACCTCGAAAAGGTGCTCTCGGCGGCCAACGGCGCCGACGCCGAGCTGATCGTCGGCTTCGGCGGCGGCAGCGCTATGGACCTGGCAAAGCTCGCCGCCGTTCTTGCCGGCTCCGCGCAGACGCTGCAAGACGTCGTCGGCCCGAACAAGGTGCATGGGCCGCGCAAGGCAGCACTCGCCCAGGTGCCGACGACATCGGGCACCGGCAGCGAAGCCGGCATCCGCGCCCTCGTCACCGATCCCAGGACGATGGCCAAGCTCGCGGTCGAAAGCCTGCACATGCTGGCCGACATCGCCGTCATCGATCCGGCCCTGACCTTCACCGTGCCGGCACGCACCACCGCCGCCACCGGCGTCGACGCGATGGCCCATTGCGTCGAGGCCTTCACCAACCGCAAGGCCCATCCGATGGTCGATATCTACGCGATCGAGGGAACGCGGCTGGTCGGCAAATATCTCGCCCGCGCCGTCAAGGATGGCAACGATGCCGAAGCGCGCGCCGGCCTGTCGCTCGCCTCGCTCTACGGCGGCTTCTGCCTCGGTCCGGTCAACACTGCCGGCGGCCATGCGCTCGCCTATCCGCTCGGCACGCGCTGGCATGTGGCGCATGGCGCTGCGAATGCGCTGATCTTCCCGCATGTTCTCGCCTTCAACACCCCGTCTGCGCCTGAGAAGACGAAAGCGGTGATGGAAGCGCTTGGGCGTCGAACCTCGGAAGACACGGCCTCCGTCTTCGATGCGGCCTATGCTTTCTGCGCCGAACTCGGCATCGAGATGAAACTGTCAGGGCTCGGCGTGCCGGAAAGCGATCTCGACGCCATGGCCGACGATGCTTTTGCCATCCGCCGCCTGCTCGACAACAATCCGCGCGACCTCACACGCGCCGACATTCGCTCGATTTACGCAGCCGCCTTCTAGGCGGCATAGTTTTCAGAAGGGACTTTGATGATGGACAGGAATGCGAAAGTCGCCGTCACGCTCGGTGATCCCGCCGGCGTCGGCCCCGAGGTAATCGTCAAGGCCCTGGCGGCTCTTCCGAGCGAAGAGCGCCGCGACTTCGTCATCGTCGGCAATGTCGAAGCGCTGGAGCGCGCCGAGCGCGCCACCGGCGCCGGGCTGAAATTCGGGCCTGCCGATGCCGCCGGCGATGACAGGATCGCCGTAGATGAAGTCGCACTCAGTGCGGCCCTGCCCGAAATCGGCAAGGTCAGCCCGGTCGCCGGCGATGCCTCGGTGCGCTATATCACCCGCGCCGTCGACCTCGCCATGTCAGGGCAAGCCGATGTCATCGTCACTGCGCCGATCAACAAGGAAGCGATGAACCTTGCCGGCCATCACCATGACGGCCATACCGGGCTTCTCGCCCATCTCACCGGCTCGAAGAGTTCCTTCATGCTGCTTGCCTCCGAGCGGCTGAACACCATCCATGTTTCCACCCATATCTCGCTGAAGGGGGCGATCGAGCGCGCGAGGACGGAGCGGGTTCTCGCCACCATCGAGGCCGGCCACCGGCACTTCCTGCGGCTCGGCAAGAAGGCGCGCATCGCCGTTGCCGGCCTCAATCCGCATTGCGGCGAAAACGGCCTGTTCGGCACCGAGGACATGGAATTCCTGGCACCCGCCGTCGAACAGGCGCAGGCCAGCGGCATCGACGTCGTCGGACCGATTTCGGCCGATACGGTCTTCGCCCGCGCCTATAACGGCGCCTTCGATCTCGTCATCGCTCAGTATCACGATCAGGGCCACATCCCGATCAAGCTCGTCGCCTTCGAGACGGCGGTCAACGTCTCGCTCGGCCTGCCGATCGACCGCGTCTCGGTCGATCACGGCACCGCCTTCGACATTGCCGGCACCGGCAAAGCCAACCACGTCAACATGCTGTCGGCCATCGCCTATGCCCGGCTGATGGCCCGCTCGCCGCGGCAGAGCGCATAATCAGACGAGATCCGTTGACGGCTTATCGAGCTGGCCGAGCCCGCATGGTCATTGTTTTGTCTACGAGACGAGCCGTTCCGTAAGCGAAACACACGACCGCGCTGAGAAGCACGAAAAAAGCGAGAGGGCCGCTCAATCCGATCGACCCGGCGACTGGCTTGAAAACACCGATCACACCGCGGTGCAGAATGTAGACGGGGTAGGAGATATATCCCACCCACGTCGCCAACCTCTCGGCTTTTGCAGGCATCTCCAGAAAGAGGCCAAGCATCACGATGAGCGGCGCCAGGGCCATCGCAAACATCAGATCGTAGTAGGGCCGCAGGAGGGAAGGAACCGGCGCGGCCATGAAAATCATCAGAAGAAGGCACGGCAGGATCGCCGTCCAACCCTTCCTCCAGGCCGGCATGCCACCGAATAGACGGCTGATCACGACCCCTGCAGTAAATGAAAACATGACCCTTGGGAGACCACCTATTGCGGAAGGCCATTCCCAGCCGATATTCAACATACCGTACTTAAGACCCGCAAAGGCCAAAAGCGCAGCTGAAACCAAAGCGACGAGGCAAAGGGCACGGACAGAGAGCCGGAAGAGCCATAGCGCGAAGACTATGTTTACCAACAGTTCCCAGAACATCGACCATGCCGGGCCATTGATTGGAAACATACCCTGCATTGGGTTGGTTTGAAGGAAATACATCGGGCTGGGCAGAAAAATCCCGTTGGCAACGGTCGACGCCAACAGGTCAATGACGCTCTGATGTCTCAGGCCCCAGCCTGTTAACAATATGATCTGTACGAGACCGACCAAAATTCCGATCAAATAAAGCGGATAAAGGCGCTTGATTCGAGCCGCCATGAACGCCGGGAACGGCAGGCCACGTGCAAGCCGTTTTCCATAAATCTCGGCGATAATAAACCCGCTGAGTACGAAGAAAAAGTCGACCGCCAGATAGGCCGACGGGGCATATCGTTCCTGGAAATGTGTGGCGACGACACAGATCGCGGCAAAGCCGCGCATTGCATCCAGGGAATAGTAACGGCTGCGGTCGGGAATCCAGACTTCCGCGGCGTCAATCGTCGATGGCGAATAACCGCGGTCGAGACTGGTCATCTGATCGATATCCTATTCGCTTGTGCCTGAGCGGCGGTCAGATGCGGTGGATTGAAACTGACATCCGTGCCGACCACTTTGCGCATCAGTGGCACCTCCGCAAGGCTGGTCTGCGGAGGTGCCCCGATATCACGATTGATGTGCCACAGGGTCGACAAGCTCGTCCCTGTTGGTTTTGCGCTGTCGTACCTGCTTTATGCTGCCGATCAAGACATTGAGATGAGATCTGCACAGAACAAAGATCAGGCAGCAATATGCAATTCCGCCGGCAACGATTTCCACGGCCAGACGTGGATAGGGGGACCAATGAATGAGCGATTCATGCAGGAGCAAAACCACAGCGACCATTCCTGCACAAGCCATGCTGGGCCGAAGAAACTGCATCAGATAGGCCCCGACACTCAGCTCTATATGGCGCGAAACCTTCCAGCTGGTGATCGGCCAAAACAACAGAACTTCGATCATAATCGCGAAAACAACTATTGTGACGCCGAAAGGATAAAGAACTGCGATCGTCACGAGCGTGAGGAGATTTCGTGCCAACTGGTAGTAGAACCACCAATCCATCTCCCCCTGGCTCTTGATCAAGGATGCCTGCACGTAGCCGATCCCAGCCATCAACCCGATAACGCAGTAGAACCGAACCGGCCAAACGGCCTCGATCCAATGCGCACCGAAAATTGTCGTGATCGCATCACCGGCAACTGCGGCAAGGCCGATGAAGACGGGGTAGGAAACCAGGGCGCAGCCAAACGTCGCCATCAAAAATGCTTCTCGAACTTTCTTCGGATCGGTCCGCAACGAGGACAGCAAGACGTGGGTGACCGATGTTAAGCCCCCGGCGATGACGTTGTTGATCATATCGAACAAACGCTTCGAGAAATTATAGATACCGAGCGCTGACGGGCTCAGGAGCACGCCGATGATCAAATTGTCCAAGCTCATCGTTTGCAAGAACCGAGTGCCGGATGCAAAAAACCCGTAATGCAGCAGGTCGTTCAGACTTTCTCTCTTCACGTGAAGCCCGGGCGACCACCCTGCGCCCCAGAAAGCAGCGCCGCATGATGCCGCTGTGGCTGCGATCTGGGCAATCGCAAGCGCCCACAAGCCGAAACCCGCGAGAACCAACACAAGGCAAATACAACCAGAAGTAATTGTGGCGATAACAGTCCGGACGGCGACGAGGTGGAATGACATCTTCCTGTTGACGATCGCATTCGGAACGACGGCCGTGAAGTCGAAGAACACCTTCAGTCCCATGATGTAGATAAGGGACGTGATTTCTTTATGTCCCACGTAGGCCGCGATGGGCGAAGCGGCGACACACAAAACGCCATAGACCAAGAATGAAAAGGCAAGCGAAAGCATAAATATCGTATCGAGGTGGCTTCGCCTTATTTCGGATCGCTGTATGATTGCTTCGCCAAATGCGGTCGGTCCAAAACTGCCGGCAAACGACACGATGCTGAATGCCAGCGCAACAAGACCGAAATCCTGAGGCTGGAGGACTCGAGACGTCACCACGAAAACTGCGAAGGTGAGGACTGTCGGAATGAGCGTGCTCATCGCCGACCAGAAGGCACCCGTTACGGCCGCCGAGGATCGGTTCTTATTGACATGGCTGAATAGAATATCATCGTCTCGTACAACCGACAAAACTGAGCTCCTACTGGGAATCAAACGATCGAAGGATGAGGGACTAGATCTCGGGCAGGAAGGCTGGAGCTTAGATCCATGGGTCTGCCTGCCTTGTACCAGGTTCCGTTCATCTCATACGGAAGGCGGGACATCGCCGCTAAAAGCTCACCGGCATTTGTCGCTTTCTCCACCAGAGGGCTGTCGCTAGCCCAGCTACTGATGGCGTCGTGCAGCCTACTTCCGTTTCTCGCAACCGCGACATGCGGCTTATTGAGCAAAAGACAGAGAATATGACCATGTAAACGGTTGGTGATGATCCGCTGCGCGCCGGACAGCATCTTCACGCCATAATCGACATATCGAGCAGCGACATCCTCGCGATGCTGGGCCATCATCTGGGAGCGGCTAAAGCCAAGCCGCATCGCCGCCTTGACGACACTCGACTTGCGCATGCGCGACAAACTATCCGGACCGTTGATCCAATTGGTAAGGGGGCCGTCAGCAATTGCTCGCGCTTCGGCTATATCGACATCGTCTTCTCCAAAAGACTGCATGACGTATAGTAGCCTGAGAGGATCGGCTTCGAACGGCTTGAGCAGCTCAATACCGAATGCCGTGTCCGGGCCAGCCTCGACATCGCAATCGAAATTCGCTTTTGCCAGCCCGAAACTCTGCTCGTCGCGCGTCATAAAGAAAAATTTGCGATGCCTGCCAATCGTACGCTTGGCGTATTCCAGAAGTGCTTCGTTGGCGAAATCGATGGTTTGAGGCATCTGAATAATGGTTCGATCCGGATATCTGCAGGCCAGACGAAAGCGAATATCGTCCCTGCCGATCTGGCCACCTCCGAAATCGGACCAGCCGCAAATGAATATTGGAGCGTCGCCGGGAGTATTTTTTATCTCGTCAATACTTTCAGCAGAGCCACCAGAAAGCACTGGATACCGACCTGTTACTTCATGCAACACCCTAATCAATCCCAACCAACTTGCGTAATGACCGGGATCTTTGGCGGACGGAAAATCCATTATAACGTAAGGATGCCCTTTACCAACAAATTTCCTTACCGATTTAATCAACTTTTCTTGCTGTCGTCGTATTACAACTTCGCCGAGATGATACATATATTCTACTTGAATTTTTTAAAATCGGCTCAGCAATTACATGCCAAGTGTGGGGAGTCAATTAGACCACCGTGCGTCATAGCTACGCACCAAATTGACGTTATTTTTTAAGGTAAATGACGAGGTTCAGACCTTGCCCGCTTCGCCGGGCACAGCCGTAAGTCGATGGACAACCTCTTAAGAACATCTGCGGACGACAGGATAACCGGGATATTTAGTGGAGGCAGGTGGCGAAAGCCTCTCCCCCATCACACCCCGAACAGACGACGATCCCAGAAGACGGGTTGGCGAAGACTGACCGCGATCGATGCGAAATCCGGATGGGCGGGGATGATCAATATATTGTTATCGACGCGGCGCCGACACTTGGGACCATCAGGATGACGCAGCGCTTCCCCTGGCACCAGCGTTCGCCGAAGGTCTTGCTGACGACAGCTATCCGCTGCCATGGATGCGCTTTTGCTCCCTCCACTCTTTTCCCCGAAGTTCGTTCTTTTGGAAATTCCTTCCTATCCATCCCCATTAATCCATTTAATCTATAGACATAATTAATTGGAGAGAATGGCAATGAGCATCGAAAAGTCCGGGAGCGTCTTTGGAAGACGAGACCTGTTGAAACTGTCCGCAGCGGCGGGGGTCGCCTTCGCCGGTGCTTCGCTGGTCGGACAGAAGCCGGTTTTTGCGGCCGGCGAAGAACTGTCGCTGAAAGGTAAGCGCATCGCCATCAGCGCCACCGGCACCGATCACTTCTTCGACCTGCAGGCCTATAATGCCCAGATCGAAGAGGTGAAGCGCCTCGGCGGCGAGCCGATCGCCGTCGATGCCGGACGCAATGACGGCAAGCTCGTCTCGCAATTGCAGACGCTGATTGCCCAGAAGCCGGATGCGATCGTTCAGATCCTCGGCACGCTCAGCGTTATCGATCCCTGGCTGAAGAAGGCACGTGACGCCGGTATCCCGGTCCTGACCGTCGACGTCGGTTCGACCAATTCGATCAACAACACCACGTCGGACAACTGGGGCATCGGCAAGGACCTGGCGCTGCAGCTCGTCTCCGATATCGGCGGCGAAGGCAATATCGTCGTCTTCAACGGCTTCTACGGCGTCACGCCCTGCGCGATCCGCTACGACCAGCTGGTCAATGTCGTCAAATATTTTCCGAAGGTGAAAATCCTCCAGCCGGAGCTGCGCGACGTCATCCCGAACACCGTGCAGGACGCCTTCACGCAGATCACGGCAATCCTCAACAAGTATCCGGAAAAGGGTTCGATCAAGGCAATCTGGTCGGCCTGGGATATTCCGCAGCTGGGCGCAACCCAGGCTCTGGCAGCCGCCGGACGGACCGAGATCCGCACCTACGGCGTCGATGGCAGCCCTGAGGTGCTGCAACTGGTTGCCAATCCGAATTCACCGGCCGGCGCCGACGTCGCGCAGCAGCCGGCGGAAATCGGCCGCACCGCCATCCGTAACGTCGCCAAGCTGCTCGCCGGCCAAACGCTGCCGCGCGAAACCTATGTTCCGGCACTGCTCGCCAACAAGACCAATGTCGGCGATGTCACCAAGAAGCTCGGCATCGGCTGACAAGGCTCCCGAGCGATCCGGCCGTGACCGGATCGCTCGGAATTTGCCCGGAGAGATCGACATGACGGCCATTTCCTTGAAGCAGCCGGTGACGGCGCGCGACGACATCATCCGCTTCGAAGGGATCGTCAAGCACTTCGGCGGCGCGCAAGCGCTGGCCGGCGCATCGCTGCTCGTCAGGCGCGGCACCATCCACGGTCTCGTCGGCCAGAACGGCGCCGGCAAGTCGACGCTGATCAAGCTGCTGGCCGGTCTTCACCAGCCGGATGGCGGCCGGATCGAGATCGAGGGGCAGAGATTCGACAGGCTGACGCCGCATCTTGCCGAAGAACTCGGCATCCATTTCATTCACCAGGATCGGCTGCTGGTGCCGACCTTCACCGTCGGCGAAGCCCTGTTTCTCGGCCGGGAACCGCGCATTGCGGGCACGCCTTTCCTCGACCGGCGCCTGATGCAGCGCCGCGCGACCGATATTCTCAATGACTATTTCGGCATCCGGTTGCCGAACGCGGCTCTGATTGGCGAGCTGTCGACCGCCGAAAAGCAGATCGTGCAAATTACCCGCGCCCTCCTCAATCAGCCGAAAGTGCTCGTCTTCGACGAGCCGACGGCCGCATTGGTGCGCCGTGAGGCCGATATCCTCTTCCGGCTGATCCGGCGTCTGCGCGACGAAGGCGTTACAATCATCTATATCTCTCACTATCTGAATGAAATCGAAGAGCTCTGCGACCACGTCACCGTGCTGCGCAACGGACAGGACGTTGCCTCCGTGCCGATCGGCGAGACTTCGGCCACGGCGATTGCCCGGCTGATGGTCGAGCGCGACATCAAGGAGATGTTTCCGAAGCCTCAGGTGACGCCGGGCAACGAGATCCTCAAGGTCGAGCAACTATCGGCGCCGGGAAAATATAGCGACGTCAGCTTCACGCTTCGCCGCGGCGAGGTGCTCGGCCTGACCGGCTTGCTCGGCTCCGGCGCCAAGGAGCTGGTGCGCACCCTCTTCGGGCTCGAGACCCCGGCTTCCGGTCGTATCGAGATCAGCGGCAAGAGCGCCCGTTTCGCCAATCCGACGCAGGCGGCCGGCCGCGAAATCGCGCTGGTGCCGGAAGATCGGCGCCGCCATGGCGTCGCGCTCGACCTCAGTGTTAAGGAAAATATCGGCCTGTCGAGCCTTGGCCGCTTCACGCGTTTCGGCTTTCTCGATCGCAAACGCGAACAGCGTGAGGTCGATGCTCTGATCACGCGGCTGCAGGTGAAAACCAATGGACGCGATGCCTTGCTGCGCACCCTTTCGGGCGGCAACCAGCAGAAGATCGCCATCGCCAAATGGCTGAGCCGTCACTCAGAGGTCTATCTCCTCGACGAACCGACGGTCGGCGTCGATATCGGCTCTAAGGTCGAGATCTACACGCTGATCGGCGAGCTTGCGGCGCGGGGCGCCGGCGTCATCGTGCTGTCTTCCGATCTGCCCGAACTCGTCGGCATCACCGATCGCATCCTTGTGCTCTTCCGCGGCCGCGTGGTGCGGGAATTCATTTCGTCGGAGACCACGGCAGATGCCGTGCTGGCGCAATCGACCGGATCATCCGAGGGACATCGCCATGTCGGCTGAAGTGGAGTTCGCGCCTTCCCGTTTTTCCGCAGCGGAAACCGCTCCCCGACCGGCCGGCAACGGTGGGGCCGCTGTATTGCGCTTCGGATCATTGATCGCATTTGCCGCCATCCTGATCGTCTTTTCGCTGACCGCTCCCTATTTCCTCAGCATCGGCAATATCGGCAATGTGCTTGGCCAATCGGCGATCTCAGGCGTGCTTGCCATCGGACTGACGATCGTGCTGATCGCTGGCGGTTCCAATGTCGTCACCGGCGGCATCGACCTGTCTCTGGCGGCCAATATGGGCCTCAGCGCCGCCATCTATGCGAGCCTGACGCAACTCGGTTATGGCGACACGGCTGCGATTGCGGCAGCGATCTCGACCGGTGCGCTGATCGGCACGGTCAATGCCATCGCCGTCGTCTATGCCGGCATCGTACCGCTGCTCGCCACGCTTGCCGTGATGAACGTCGTCGCCGGCCTGGAACTGGTGCTGACCGGCAATACTGTCCTGCCGGCTTCGACGCCTTTCCTGTCGGCGCTTTCAGCCTCTGACGCTTTCGGCATCCCTGTTCTTGCCTACGTGCTGCTCGGCTTCACGGCAATCGCCACGGCGATCGTGCAATATACCCCGCTCGGCCTGCGGCTCTACGCCGTCGGCGAGTTTCCGGATGCGGCGCGCGCCGCCGGCCTGCCGCTCCGCCGCCTGCTCGCCGGCGCCTTCGTCGCCAGCGGCGTCTCCGGCGGCATCGCCGGCATCTTGTCGGTTTCCTATCTGAGCGGCAGCACGACCGGCTCCGGCGAGCTGCTGTTGCCCGTCGTCGTGACGGCTTTGCTCGGCTCGGTCTTTTCGCGCCGGCTGATTCCGACGGTCACCGGGACGCTGCTGTCAGCTCTGCTGGTCGGCTTCCTCACCAACGGTTTCCAGTTGCTGAATATTTCGAGTACGCTGGTGAGCGGCGTCCAGGGCGTGCTCATCCTCATCGTCGTTTCCGCCACCACGCTGCTGCGCCGGCAGGAGGCCTAATCATGTCGCTGCAAACCTCCCCTTCCCCCGCCACCGACTTGCCGCGCCTCATCGCCGGCGGTCTGGTGCGCTATGGGCTGATCCTCGCCCTGATTGCGGTATTCGCCGCCTTTTCCTTGATAACGCCGACATTCCTGACGCTTGCCAACCTGCAGAGCATCCTGGTCAACAATTTCACGCTGCTCGCCATCGTCTCGATCGCCATGACCTTCGCCGTGGCGTCGGGCGGCATCGATCTGTCCGTCGGAACGGCGATGGATTTCGCCAGCTTCGCCTTCGTCTCGCTCGTTCTCGCCGGACAGCCGGTGGCAATCGCCGCATTTGCGGGATTGGCGGCCGGCGCGTTCGTCGGCGCCTTCAACGCGCTGCTGATCTCAGGGATCGGCGTGTCGCCGTTCCTCGCCACGCTCGGCACCCTGTTCATCGGCCGCAGCGTTCAGCAACTGCTGACCAATGGCGGCAATCCGGTCTATCTGCCGCCGAACGGCGTGCCGGAAGCCTTCCGTTTCCTCGGCCACGGTACGATCGCCGGCTTTCCGGCGCCGCTAGCCGTTGCCATCGTCGTCATCGCGGCCGCTGCCGTTGTCTTTGCCCGCACGCGTTTCGGCCGCGTCATCCTGTCGATCGGCATCCAGCCGGGCGTCGTGCGCTATTCCGGCATCGCAGCACCTGCCCATGTCGCGGTGACCTTCATCCTGGTCGGGTTGATCGCGGCGATCGCCGGCCTGATCCTGACCGCCACAGTCACCACCTACATCCCCTCCTCAGGCAATGCCTTCCTGCTGAACGCCATCGGCGCGACCTTCATCGGCACGACGCTCAGCCCGCTTGGGCGGCCGAATGTCGGCGGGACCGTTCTCGGCGCACTGCTGCTCAGCATCGTCGCCAACGGGCTGCTGCTGACCGATCTGAACTTCTATTGGCAGCAGGTGGGTACGGGAACGCTGATCTTCGCCGTGCTGGCGCTGAGCTTCATCAACAGGAAGACCGCCGGGGCTACATAAAGGGACACCGTCTCCGGACGGATCAACCTATTGAGGCGTCCGAAATCATCCGCGAGACGGCATTCTTCCAGCCGATGATTTTGGCCTGCCGCTCGGTCTCCTCCATCGACGGGCTGAAGCGGCGGTCGCAGGCCCAGGCCTGCGCAAACTCCCGCTTGCCGGGCCAGATGCCGGCTTTGGAGCCGGCAAGCCAGGCGGCCCCCAACGCCGTCGTCTCACGGATCGCCGAGCGGTCGACCGGATTTCCCGTCATGTCGGCCAGGCACTGCATCGTCCAGTCCGAAGCCGCCATGCCGCCATCGACGCGCAGCACGGTTTCCAGCTGGTTGACACCCCAGTCCTTCTTCATCGCCACCAGCAGATCGAGCGTCTGATAGGCGACGGATTCGAGCACGGCGCGGGCGAATTCCGCCGGCCCGCTGTTGCGCGTCAGGCCGAAGATCGCGCCGCGCGCGGCCGGATCCCAATAGGGGGCGCCGAGGCCGGTGAAGGCCGGGACGATATAGACTTGCTGTCCGGGATCGGCCTTGGCCGCGAGCACGCCCGCCTCCGATGCCTGATCGATGATGCCGAGTCCGTCGCGCAGCCATTGCACGGCCGCGCCGGCGATGAAGATCGAGCCTTCGAGCGCATAGGTCGTCTCGCCATCGAGGCGGCAGGCGATGGTTGTCAGCATCCGGTTGGAGGAGGACACCCGGTCCCTGCCGGTGTTCAACAAAGCAAAGCAGCCGGTGCCGTAGGTTGACTTCATCATGCCGGGCTCGAAGCAGGCATTGCCCATGGCGGCCGCCTGCTGATCGCCGGCGACCCCGAGGATCGGAAGCTCGGTACCGAACAGCGCCTTGTCGGCGCGGCCGAAATCATCGGCGCATTCCTTCACTTCGGGCAGCAGCGCGGCCGGGATGCCGAGAATGCCGAGAAGCTCTTCGTCCCAGGCGCCGTCATCGATATTATAGAGCAGCGTTCGCGAGGCATTGGTCGCATCGGTGGCGTGTACGCGGCCGCCCGTCAGCTTGTAGATCAGCCAGCTGTCGATCGTGCCGAAGCAGACCTCGCCCGCCTCTGCCTTCTCCCGCAGCCCGGCGACATTGTCGAGCAGCCAGCGCAGCTTGGTTCCGGAGAAATAGGGATCGAGTAGCAGGCCTGTTTTGGCGCTGAACAGTTTCTCATATCCGTCGGCCTTCAGGCTTTCGCACATTTCGGCCGTGCGCCTGTCCTGCCAGACGATCGCCCGGTATAGCGGCGTCCCGGACCGACGATCCCAGACGACCGCCGTCTCGCGCTGGTTGGTGATGCCGATCGCGGTGATGGCGGCAGCATCAAGACCGGCATCGGCGATCGCCTTGCGCGCGGTGTCGACCACGGATCGCCAGATTTCGGCCGCGTCGTGCTCCACCCATCCGGGCTGCGGATAATATTGGGTGATCTCCGCCTGCGCCGAACCGGCCATTTTCATGCCGCCATCGAAGATGATTGCGCGCGAAGACGTCGTGCCCTGGTCGATCGAAAGAATATAGCCGCTCATATCCGTCTCCGGCTCGCACGAAACCGCTCCGCCTGCCGGGAAGGGCAGGCGCCGATGTTTCAGGAGATAAAGATTGTGGGTGCCACCGGCTTGCTGCCGGTGGCTAGATGTGATGGCCGGAAGCCTCGTCGCCTCCGGCCGAGGTCCGCCTTACTTCGACTGCCAGCTCTTGACGAGTTCGTCGTAGTTGATGGTGACCGGCTTTTCCTTCTCGTTCTCGATCTTCAGCTGCGGCGCAAGGTTGCCCTTCTTCACCGCATCCGCGTTCCAATAGGCGAGATCATGCTCTTCGGCCAGTTTCGGGCCGATATCGCCCTGAACGCCCGATTTCTCGATACGGCCCATGACCTTCTCCTGCTCGCCGCAAAGAGAATCCATGGCTTCCTGCGGCGTCTTGGCGCCGGCAGCGGCGTCACCGATAGCCTGCCACCAAAGCTGAGCCAGCTTCGGATAGTCGGGAACGTTGGTGCCGGTCGGCGACCACTGAACGCGGGCCGGCGAACGATAGAACTCGATCAGACCGCCGAGCTTCGGAGCACGCTCCGTAAAGCTCTTGTCGCGAATGGTGGATTCGCGGATGAAGGTGAGACCGAGCTGGCTCTTCTTCACGTCGACCGTCTTGGAGGTCACGAACTGTGCATAGAGCCACGCGGCTTTCGCACGGTCCGTCGGGGTCGATTTCATCAGCGTCCAGGAACCGACGTCCTGATAACCGAGCTTCATGCCGTCTTTCCAGTAAACGCCATGCGGGCTCGGCGCCATACGCCATTTCGGCGTGCCGTCCTCGTTCATGACAGGCAGGCCAGGCTTGACCATGTCTGCGGTAAACGCCGTGTACCAGAAGATCTGCTGCGCGACGTTACCCTGTGCCGGAACCGGACCGGATTCCGAGAAGGTCATGCCCTGAGCTTCCGGCGGCGCGTAAGCCTTCAACCAATCGAGGTACTTCTGGATCGAATAGACCGATGCCGGGCCGTTGGTGTCACCGCCGCGCGCGACGCACGAACCGACCGGACGCGACTTCTCGTCGACCTTGATGCCCCATTCGTCGACCGGAAGACCGTTCGGCAGACCCTTGTCGCCGTTGCCGGCCATCGACAGCCAGGCGTCGGTGAAGCGCCAGCCGAGCGACGGGTCCTTCTTGCCGTAGTCCATATGGCCGAAGACCTTCTTGCCGTTGACGTCACGGCCGGTGAAGAATTCGGCAATGTCCTCATAGGCCGACCAGTTGACCGGAACGCCGAGATCGTAGCCGTATTTCGCCTTGAAATCGGCCTTGTTCTTCTCGTCGTTGAACCAGTCGTAGCGGAACCAGTAGAGGTTGGCGAACTGCTGGTCGGGAAGCTGGTAGAGCTTCTTGTCCGGCGCCGTCGTGAACTTGGTGCCGATGAAGTCGTCGATATCGAGGCCGGGGTTGGTAACGTCCTTGCCTTCGCCAGCCATCCAGTCGGTCAGGTTGCGCACCTGCTGATAGCGCCAGTGGGTACCGATCAGGTCGGAGTCGTTGACCCAGCCGTCATACAGGTTCTGCCCGGTCTGCATCTGTGTCTGGATCTTCTCGACAACGTCACCTTCCTGAATGACGTCGTGCGTGACCTTGATGCCGGTGATCGCAGTGAAGGCCGGAGCCAGAACCTCGGACTCATACTTGTGGGTGGTCAAGGTTTCCGAAACAACCTTGATCTCCATGCCGGCGAAGGGCTTCGCAGCATCGACGAACCATTGCATCTCCTTTTCCTGGTCGGCGCGAGAGAGCGTCGACACGTCGCCGATCTCTTTATCCAGGAAAGTCTTTGCCTCGTCCATGCCGGCATAGGCCGACCCGGTCATGGCCAGCAGTACCGCTGCTGTCGTCGTCAATAAATGCCTTCGCATAATATCCTCCCAGGGTTTGCGATTGCAGTCTTCATGTCTCAGGCGGCCAGAAATACCCCCGGCCATCTGCATCAGTTTGCCTCACACGTAACGAAATACGCCGACGGCGTAGACAACGGAGAGGGCGAGAGCCCACCAGAGGCTTGATCCCGCGAGACCAAGCCAGGCAAGATGGATAAAGGCGCTGCCGAGCAGCGAAAGGAAAAGCCGGTCACCGCGCGTCGTCTCGAAGCGCAGGATTCCAATCCGCGGGTTACCGCCCGGGGCGGCATACTCCCAGACCCCCATGCCGATCAGCAGCAATATGATGACGATGAAGAAAGCGGCGGTCGGCCAGGTCCATGCCATCCATGAAAAATCGGGAAGCGAAAAGCTCATCAAACCCTCCCCAGGGCGAAGCCCTTGGCGATGTAATTGCGCACAAACCAGATCACCAACGCCCCCGGAATCAGGGTCAGAACACCCGCGGCGGCCAGCAATCCCCAATCCATGCCGGATGCAGAGACGGTGCGGGTCATGGTGGCAGCGATCGGCTTCGCGTCGGTCGTCGTCAGGGTTCGCGCGATCAGCAACTCGACCCAGGAGAACATGAAGCAGAAGAAGCAGGCGACACCTATGCCGCTCGCAATCAGCGGCGTGAAGATCTTCAGGAAAAACCGCGGAAACGAGTAACCGTCGATATAGGCCGTTTCGTCGATTTCCTTCGGCACGCCCGACATGAAGCCTTCAAGGATCCAGACCGCCAGCGGCACGTTGAAGAGGCAATGCGCCAATGCCACGGCAATGTGCGTATCGATCAGTCCGAAGGCCGAGTAGAGCTGGAAGAACGGCAGGGCAAAAACGGCCGGCGGCGCCATCCGGTTCGTCAGCAGCCAGAAGAAAAGGTGCTTGTCGCCCAGGAACCGATAACGGGAGAAGGCATAGGCGGCCGGCAGTGCGGCTGCCACCGAGATCACCATGTTGATCACGACATAGGTGATCGAATTGATGTAGCCGGAATACCACGCCTTCTCCGTGAAGATCGTCACGTAATTGGCGATCGTCGGGTTATGAGGATAAAGCGTCAGAGAATTGACGATTTCCGCATTGGTCTTGAAGCTCATGTTGACGAGCCAATAGATCGGCAGCAGCAGCACGATGATATAGATCGTCGGAACCAGCCACCACCAGCGCGATTCCTCGCCGCGCCGGCGCATCAGACGGCTGACTTCGTCGGAGGAGAGACCGCTTGCGACACTGGTAGCGCCTGAAATCTTTCGGCTCGCTGTCGTTTCGTTGGAGACGCTCATTTCAATTCTCCGCGTCGTGGCTTGTCATGACGGTGTAGAACACCCACGAAAGCAGCAGGATGATGAGGAAATAGATCAGCGACATGGCGGCGGCCGGACCGAGGTCAAACTGTCCGAGCGCGGTCTTGACCAGATCGATCGACAGGAACGTGGTCGAGTTGCCCGGGCCGCCACCCGTGACGACGAACGGCTCGGTGTAGATCATGAAACTATCCATGAAACGCAGCAGCACGGCGATCAGAAGAACGCGCTTCATCTTTGGCAGTTGGATATAGCGGAATACGGCCCAACGGGAGGCACCGTCGATCTTGGCCGCCTGATAGAAAGCATCCGGAATGGAAACGAGGCCGGCATAGCAGAGCAGGACGACCAGGCTCGTCCAGTGCCAGACATCCATGATGATGATCGTCACCCAGGCGTCGAGCGGATCCTGCACATAGTTGTAATCGATACCGATGGCATTGATGTAATAGCCGAACAAACCGATGTCGTTGCGGCCGAACACCTGCCAGATCGTGCCGACAACGTTCCACGGGACGAGCAGCGGCAGCGCCATCAGAACCAGGCACACCGGCACGCCGATGCCCGATTTCGGCATGTTGAGCGCAATGAAGATACCGAGCGGGATCTCAAGAGCGAGAATGATCAACGAAAAAATCAGGTTTCGCTGCAGGGCGGCCCAGAAACGGTCGGAATGCAGGACTTGGGTAAACCAGTCCGTTCCGTTCCAGAAGAACTGGTTGTTTCCGAAAGTGTCCTGAACGGAATAGTTCACAACCGTCATCAAGGGAATGACGGCCGAGAACGCCACCAGCACGAGGACCGGCAGGACCAGAAACCACGCTTTGTTGTTCCAGGTTTTTTCCATGATCAAGCCTCCGGTCCGGCGCGCCAAGAGTCGGCATAGATACTGATACCCGACGACTCGAAGGTCACCCGGGGGTCAGCCGGAATGTCCCCGTCCTCAGGGACGACGATCGCGATCGGCTGGCCGGCAAATTGCGCGCGGACGATCTTCTGCCGGCCGATATCTTCCACCTTGCTGACCGTCACAGGCATGCCCTCGCGGCCGACCCGGATAAACTCGGGCCGGATTCCAAGCTCTACCTTGGCCGCTGCCGAAGTCTTTGGCGCATAGTCGAGCGTCAGCGCGTGCTCGCCGACCCGAACCGTGCGGCCTTCCACCTTGGCCGGCATGAAGTTCATGCCCGGAGAACCGATGAAGTAGCCGACGAAAGTATGGCTTGGACGCTCGAAAAGTTCGGCCGGCGTGCCGATCTGCACGATCTCGCCATCGTACATCACCACGACCTTGTCGGCGAAGGTCAGCGCCTCCGTCTGGTCATGCGTGACATAGACCATCGTAAAACCAAACTGCTTATGCAGTCGCTTCAGCTGCGATCGCAGCACCCATTTCATATGCGGATCGATAACAGTGAGCGGCTCGTCGAAGAGAATCGCGTTCACATCCGAGCGCACGAGGCCGCGACCGAGCGAAATCTTCTGCTTTTGGTCTGCCGTCAACCCGCGCGCGCGACGCTTGGCCCAGTCTGCAAGGTCGATCATCTCCAATATTTCGCGGACGCGACGATCAACATCTGGCTCCGCCACTCCGCGGTTGCGCAACGGGAAAGCCAGATTGTCATAGACGGTCATCGTGTCGTAGATGACCGGAAACTGGAAGACCTGCGCGATATTCCGCTGCTGCGTCGGCAGGTTCGTCACATCCTGCCCGTCGAAAAGAATTCGCCCTTCGGACGGCTGGATAAG
Source organism: Rhizobium sp. CIAT894 (assembly GCF_000172795.2). Taxonomy (NCBI): domain Bacteria; kingdom Pseudomonadati; phylum Pseudomonadota; class Alphaproteobacteria; order Hyphomicrobiales; family Rhizobiaceae; genus Rhizobium; species Rhizobium sp. CIAT894. Next base: position 34,083 of record NZ_CP020948.1, on the reverse strand, counting down.
GCCGGAAATGATATTGAGCAACGAGGTCTTTCCGCAGCCTGAAGGTCCGAGCAGCGCATAGGCGCCGCCATCGTTCCACTCGTGGTGCACTTCCTTGAGAGCGTAGTCCTTCTCGCTCTTCGGGTTCGGCCCATAGGCATGGCGAATATGATCGAGGGTGATGCGTGCCATGATCTTCTCCTAGCCCCTCTGCCCGGCGGTGATCGCCCGGCCGTCCGCGCCGAACGCCATCAGGTGGCGCGTATCGATGAAAACGGAGAGGTCCGTGTCCGGCTCGATATTGTGGATGCCGTGCGCGAGCATCACCCAGCGGGTGTCGGCAAATTGCAGGTGCACGAAACTCTCCGACCCGGTGATCTCCGAAATCTGTGTCCGTGCTGTCAGCCGCGCCGAATCAGCCGTCTGGGCGGTTGGTGCAAGGTGATGCGGGTGAAACGCGATCGTTGCCGGCCCATCCGGCACGTTCTGAAGATGCGGCGGCACGGCAAAAATCACAGCGCCATCGCGCAGGAAATTGCCTGCCGATTTGACCAGATCAATAAAATTCAGCGGCGGGTCGGCAAAGGTTTTCGCCGTCGTCAGATCGAGAGGATTGCGATAGACCTCGATCGTCGGGCCGAACTGCGTGACCCGGCCCTCGTTGAGCGCTGCCGTATTGCCACCCAGCAACAAGGCTTCGGAGGGTTCCGTCGTGGCATAGACGAAGATCGCGCCGGACTGAGCGAAGATGCGCGGCAATTCCTGCCGCAGTTCCTCACGCAGCTTGTAATCGAGATTGGCGAGCGGCTCGTCCATCAGCACCAGGCTCGCATTCTTGACGAGGGCGCGGGCAAGTGCCGTACGCTGCTGCTGGCCGCCGGACAGATTGAGCGGCGTGCGGTCGAGATAGGGCGTGAGCTTCAGAAGCTCGGCAGCCTTGCGCACCTCGCGGTCGATCGTCGCGGCATCCTTGCCCGAGATGCGCATCGGCGAGGCGATGTTTTCGTAGACGGTCAGCGCCGGATAGTTGATGAACTGCTGATAGACCATGGCGACGTTGCGCTTCTGCACCGGCATGCCGGTGACATCGACGCCGTTGAAATGAACGGAGCCGCCGGTGGGACGGTCGAGCCCGGCCATCAGCCGCATCAGCGATGTTTTGCCAGACAGTGTCGGCCCGAGCAGGACGTTCAGCGTGCCGCGCTCGAGGACCAGATCGGTCGGATAGATATGATAGTCCGCGCCCACCATCTTGGCGGCGTTTCGCAGTTCCAGCATTCCGATTCCCCTGCCTCCACGCAGCGGGGACCACACGCCGCCTCTATCCGGCCATTGCCGGTCTGGCAGCCATGTACTCCTCCAGTGACTGAGCCTGCTCCTTGGAAAGGCGCAGACCATCCTTTGTTCTCCTCCACAGCACGTCTTCGCCGTGCCGGGCCCATTCATGTTCGACGAGATATTTGACTTCCGCCTCGTAAAGATCGCCGCCGAACAGCCGTCCAAGATCGTCGATCCCGCGGGCGTCGCCAAGCAGCACCTCGGCCTTCGTGCCATAGCGGCGCACCAGCCTACGGGCATGCGGATCTGCCAGGAACGAATAGCGCCGTTTCAGCTTGGCGACCTCGGCCTCATAACCCTTGACCGGAAAATCGCCGCCCGGCAGATGGCTCTTTGCTGTCCACGGCGCGCCCTTGACGCCGATCGCAGCGCCGATCTTTTCCAGCGCATGTTCGGAAAGCCGGCGATAGGTGGTGAGCTTGCCGCCGAAGACATTGAGCAGCGGCGCCGCCTCACCTTCGCCTTCCAGTTTCAGCACGTAATCACGCGTTGCCTCCTGCGCCTTCGAGGCGCCGTCGTCAAAAAGCGGCCGGACCGCCGAATAGGTCCAGACGATATCCTCGGGCCTCACCGGCTCCTTGAAATATTCCGACGCCGCATTGCAGAGATAGACGGTCTCCTCCTCGGAGATCCGGACATCCTTGGGATCGGCCGTATAATCGCGATCGGTGGTGCCGATCAGGGTGAATTCACCCTCATAGGGGATGGCGAAGATGATGCGGTTGTCGGGATTTTGGAAGAAATAGGCCCTGGGATCGTCGAACTTCTTCCTGACGACGATATGGCTACCTTGAACGAGGCGCACATGGCGAGCCTCGTTCTGGCCGAAAGCAGCGCGGATGACGTGGTCGACCCAGGGGCCGGCGGCATTGACCAGCATGCGGGCCTGATGGCTGTCATTGCGGCCAGTGACCGTATCGGTCGTCTCGATATGCCACAGGCCATTCTGGCGCCTTGCCGACACCACTTTGGTGCGCGGCATGATGGTCGCTCCCTTGTCGGCGGCGTCGCGGGCATTCAGTACCACCATGCGGGCGTCGTCGACCCAGCCGTCGGAATATTCGAAGGCCTTGGCAAACAACGCCTTCAGCGGCTTGCCGGCCGGATCCCGGCGCATGTCGAGCACTGATGTCGCCGGCAGCAGCTTGCGGCCGCCGAGATGGTCGTAGAGGAAGAGGCCGAGCCGGATCAGCCAGGCCGGGCGGATACCGCCCTTGTGATAGGGCAGCACGAAACGCAGCGGCCAGATGATGTGCGGCGCCATCGCCCAGAGGATCTCGCGCTCCATCAGCGATTCACGCACCAGGCGGAACTCGTAATGCTCGAGATAACGCAGGCCGCCATGGATCAGCTTGGTGGCGCCCGACGAGGTGCCGGAGGCGAAATCGTTCATCTCCGCCAGCGCGACGGAATAGCCGCGCCCGACAGCATCACGCGCGATGCCGCAGCCGTTGATGCCGCCGCCAATGACGAAAATGTCGTATATCTCCCGGCCCAATTGCCCCTCCGAGCCTGCTGCTGATTTCGCATCGCACAAAATTTGCGCGATTGCGAAAGTGACATCAGTTAAAACGAAAGGAATACGAATGTCAAACGAATGTTGACGCGTTATCGCGATCTGCTGTTTGTTTCGATCAGCTTCACATTGTTTTCCAGGCAGAGATTGCGGATCGACGGCACCGGACAGTGGTCGGTGATGAAGGTGTGAACCTGGGAGAGCTGACCGATCCGGACCGGCGCGGTGCGTTCGAACTTCGTGGAATCGGCAACGAGAATGACGTGGCGGGCATTGGCGATGATCGCCTGTGCGACCTTCACCTCGCGAAAGTCATAGTCGAGAAGCGCGCCATCGATATCAATCGCCGAAGCGCCGATAACGGCATAATCGACCTTGAATTGACGGATGAAATCGACCGCCGCTTCGCCGACGATGCCGCCGTCTGAACCGCGCACGACTCCGCCGGCGATCACCACCTCGATTGCCGGAAATAGCCGCAACCGGTTGGCGACGTTGATATTATTGGTGATCACCATCAATTCGTGATGGTTGGCCAGTGCTTCGCCCACCGCCTCGGTCGTCGTTCCGATATTGATGAAGAGCGAGGCCCCGCTGGGGATCAGCTCGACCGCAGCCATGCCGATCGCCTGTTTCTCCGAAGCAGCGATCTGGCGGCGTGCCTCATATTTGACGTTCTCGGTGCCGCTCGGGAATGTGGCGCCGCCATGGATGCGCGTCAGCACCTGCGCATCGCAGAGATCGTTCAAGTCCTTACGGATCGTCTGCGGCGTCACCGAAAAGCGGGAAGCGAGTTCTTCGACCAGGACCCTGCCGCTCGATTTCGCTATCGCCACGATTTCAGTTTGCCGGTCGGTCAAGAACATGCGCACGCACCTTTCGATCTGCTTTCGTTTTAAAGAAAGCGAACGCCTGCGCAATGCCTATCTGTTATCTGATCTCGCCTTCCGTCTAATTTCAGACTGACCATCCGAAATTCTAAACCTGCAGCCTCTGAAAGGAGACAAGTCGGATGTCGACCGGCGAACAGTTCGTTCCGGCAGCCTTCGCGGCAGCGCCTACGCCGATGCTTGGCGGAGGAGCGCTAAGCAAACATATTGGGACCGATTTCCTCGCTGACCTCGATGATCACATCCGCGGGGACATTGTTCCTTCGGGCCGCGGCGAGAATGGCTTCCGTACTCGGCGCCTCGTAAAGGCAGTAAGTCTTTTTTCTGTCCGCGCTGAGGAACGAAAAAATCCACTTCACTCCTTCCTGGTCGTTGATCAGGTTGATCTGCTCGACCCCCTCTTTCGATAGATCGAGTTGTTCTGCAAAGTTTCTTTCGATGATGTAGCGTGGCATGAGGAGACCTTCTTCCCACCAAAGCAGCGAATTGTTGGTTCTAATGAATCGTCGATTTCAGTCGCTGTTGCAGCCGGACCATTCCCAGTTCGGCCGCGGTTGTCCGGGCATTCTCGGATAGCAACATTGCTCTCTTTATCGCGGCCGGGCTACCTTTTTTCATTAGCAAGTCCGCATACTCTGCCTGCGTGTGCGCGAGCCACGGCCGCGAGCCGATCGCCGCGTTCAACTCGAGCGCGTGCTCAAAGTGCTCCGACGCTCTGTCAAATTCACCCAAAGCCGCTGCCAACACTCCCAGATAGCGGCTTGCCGCGCCGAAGCAAACGGTCGCCATCCCTATCGTGACGGTCATCTCCTTGTAGTCCAGCATAAGCTTATAGAGGATTTGGGCAGCATCCGCGTCGCCGAGACCGGCGGCGACTTCCGTCAGAAACGAGAGGGACGCGCTCCGTTTTCCGTCAAGCGGAAGGGCGAAGCGGGCGTGGGCAAGTTCGCTCAACCTTCGTTGGGCCGCATCCCGATAGCCCAAGTCAAAGGCAACCAACGCGAAACCCGGCAGCCAGGTGGTTTCCTCCGGGTTTTCCTCAATCAACAGTTTCATGACCGGCGCGACCTCCGAAAGGCGGCTCTGCTCCCGTCGGATCGCGAACATCTGCATGCCGTAAACGCCCTCAGGCGCAGCGCCAAGGGTCCGCATGCCCAGCTTCAGCGCGTCTTCAGCAAGCTCCTCCGCGGCGGCGAACCTTCCATCGAGGATGGCCATCATCGCTCTTGCGATGCGGGCGTAGAACTGGACATGGAGATGCTGCCGCTTGGTACCAATTTCATCCAACGCGTCAACCGCCCGATCGGCACGGGCGCGATCGCCGAGCTCCGTGGAGACATAGGCTTCAACTGAAAGTGCTCGGCTTTGCACATCGTCGTCATCGATCTCACCTGCGAGGCGTCGTATTTCATCCAGGCGAGCGATCCGGTCGTTTCTCTCCATAACGGACTTGACCGGTGCCGGCGTCAGGAATGGCAGTGCGGAGAGCTCCACAAGCGCAGTCTTATCGCCGACCCGTCGGGCCAGCTCGATACCTTCGTCATGGCATTTTGCGGCGTTCTTGCTGTCGCTCAGGTAGGTATATGCCCGCGCAAGGCGGCTGAGAAGCTGGCACCGTGAACTCTGGTCCGCTGGTTCAACCATCTCGAGGGCTTCTTCGAGAAGCGGCACCGTTTCGATGAGCGAATTCGAGGAAACGAATTTGGAGCCGTCAAGACCGATCACCGCGCGAACAAAGGCTTGCGTGTCGGCCGCTTTGCGCGCCAATGGGGCGGCCAGTCTGTATTTCGCCAGCGAATCCGTCATGCGACCCGCGGCGAACAGGGCGTCGCCGAGTTTTAGGATCGCGGTGAGCAACTCACTTTGCCGCTCAGGTCCTTCAGGCAACTGCTCTGCGATTGCCAATGCGTTCTGGAAATGGTCGACCGCCTCGTAGTTGGCTGATCGTGCCAGGGCGCGTTCTCCGGCCTTCACCCAGTAGGGAAGAGCGAACTCAATCCGTTGCGCTTTCTCGTAGTGCTGGGCGATGAGCTCGGGCTGCGTGGCGGCGACATCGTCATACTGTTCGACGAGAGCCCTGGCGATCCTCTCGTGGAAATGGCGCCGGCGCCGGTTGAGGAGCGATTGATAGGCCGCATCCTGGATGAGCGCGTGTCGAAAAACGAGAGCATCGTGCAAGACGCCGCCTTCGACGACGATCTGGCTGGACTCGAGCTGGTGCAGCGCTTTCTCGAGCGCTTGATCGTCGAGGCCTGCGATCTTCGAAAGAAGGCCGCGATCGAATTCCCTGCCTATGACCGCGGCAATTTGCGCAACCTCCTTGGCCGTCGTCGCTAAACGATCAAGACGTGTCATCAGGGAGCCCTGCAGACTGTCCGGGATTTCTGCGTCGAGGCCAGATGGTTTGCCGCTTTCCACGACCGAGCGGGTCAACTCCTCGGCAAACAGCGGCACTCCGTCTGTTCGCTCTGCAATTCTTTCGGCGAGCTGTTCGGGAATGTCGGAAGCCATGGATTCGATCAGCTCGCGCATCTGCGGCCTGGTCAGGCGCCCAACGGAGAGTGTCGTCGCCTGCGCCAGTCCGCTTGCCCAGTTCGCGCTCCATTCCGGGCGGTGGGTCACAACGACAAGGGCGGCAGCGCCGTGAAGGCGGCTGACGAGTTCTCTCAGCACTTCGCTGGTGGACGGGTCCATCCAGTGCGCGTCTTCGAAAACCATGAGCACCGGTGCGATTCTGGCCGCCAGCAGCAAACGGTTCACCAATGTACGGACGAGAAGCTCCTTGCGCTGGTGGGCGGAGAGATCCGGCGGCCTGAACTCGTCGCCGACGTCGAGCGAAAGCAGTTCGGCATAGATGGCACCAACTTCGGAGGGATTTTCGCCGTAGCGGCGAACAAGGGCGCGAAACTTTTCGACGCGCGTGTTCCGGTCGTCTGCCGGCGCAAACGACGCGACCCGGCTCAGTCGCTCGACGATCGGGTAAAAGGCCGATGTAAGGTGATAGGGTGAACACTGCAATCGGATGAGTTCATGCTGTGACTCTTGCAGATGTTCTTCGAAAGCCTCGATAAGGCGCGATTTTCCGATGCCAGCCTCCCCCGACAGGAAGACCGCCTGGCCTTGCCCGGCCTTGGCCAACTCCCACCGGTCGAGCAGCAGGCCGATCTCGCTAACACGGCCGACAAATTTCGAAAGTCCGCTCGCATGCGCAGCTTCGAAACGACTATCCACTTCTCGCTCACCGCGGACTTCGAACAACGCAATGGGCGAGGTGAAGCCTTTGAGCTCCTGCGCGCCAAGGCTCTCGATTTCGAACGACTGCCCGGCGAGGCGGCGGGTGCTGTCGGAGATCACGATCTGACCTGGGGCGGCCGCGGCCTGCAGGCGTGCGGCCAGATTGGGAGTGTCGCCCGCGATCGACGCACGCTCCTTGGCGCTGCCATCGGCGTTGCCAACGACCACGCGTCCGGATGCAATGCCGATGCGAGCCTTCAATCGCTGTGCATCGGGCGACTGCAGGGCGTCGACGGCGGCCATCGCCTCAAGGCCGGCCCGGATTGAACGCTCGGCATGGTCCTCATAGGCCATCGGCCATCCGAAATAGGCCAGCACGCCATCTCCGAGATATTTGGCGACATAGCCTCCGAAGCGCGTGACTGCGCCGGCGACGCTATCCTGATAATGGCGTGTCAACTCGTGCATGTCTTCCGGGTCGAGCTGCGCGGACAGCGCTGTCGACCCGACCAGGTCGCAGAAGAGCACGCTGAGCAGCCGCCGGTCAGCCCCGGCTTCCGATCCAGCCTCGGTACCAGCCGAACCAGGAGGCTGTTCGTCCGGATCCTGATGCGCAAGCCGGTTTATAGCAGCGAGAAGAATCTTCCGGTGCCCCAGCGAGACACCGAGCTCCTGGAGATCGGATTCGGCAAGATGAGGGAGCGCTCTCAGATCGACGTCATTCTCGGCGAAGGCGTCGGCGTACTTGCCGAGTCCGAGTTGACCTAGCCAATCCTCAATCGTCTGCATCGACGTTGATCCCGCTCCACCGTGCTCGAAAAATACCACGAACGCCGGCATCGTACCACGCTGTGACGCAGGAGCTGTTCGTTTTGGCGGGGGTCGAGGAGGTCGACATATAAACGCCGTGACCTCATAAACGCCGTGACCTCATCAAAGACACGCCCGAAAACCGCTCACGCTTTTCGGCATCATGCTCTAGGTCCAGAAGAATTGCGTCTATCGCTTCCGCATCACATTGACGACGAGCACGCCGAGGATTGCCATGACGCCGCCGACCGCGCCCAGTACTGTCGGCGTCTCGCCGAGCCAGACGAACCCGATCAGCGTGGCGACCGGCGGAACGCCATAGAGAAAATTCGAAGCGCGCGCAGCTGACAGCCGCTTCAGCGCGATCGCCCAGGTGAGATAGCCGATCGCCGTGGGGAAGATAACGAGATAGGCAACGCCCCAATTCACGTCGGCCGGTGCGGCCGCCAGCGCATGGATTGTCGCCGGAACGGCCGGAAACAGCGGCACGGAACCGATCAGCAGGATCCAGGCGGTGACGGCAAGCGCGGGCAGCCGCCCGAGCAGCGGCTTCTGCAGCACGCTGGCGATCGCCGAGCAGAGCGCCGCACCAAGGATCATGACGGCATTCGGATCGAGCTTGAAGCCGTCGTCGGAGGCGACCGCAATCAGCGCCACGCCACCGAAGGAAACCGCAGTTCCCACCCAGCCCCAGCGGCCGAAGCGCTCGCCGAGCGCGAAGGTGGCGATGAGGGCGGTAAAGACCGGCATGGTGTTGATGATGAAGCTCGCCGGTCCTGCCGAGACAGTCTGCTCGCCGGTGTTCAACAGCACCGCATAGGCGGCAATGAACAGCACGGCGGCGACGGAGAGGCGGAAGACATCACGCTTTTCCGGCATCGGCCGGTAGATGACGAGGTAGACCAGGGCGATGGCGCCGGCTGCCACATAACGCGCCGTCGCCAGCTCGATCGGTGTCAGCGGCCCGAGACAGATGCGGATTACCACGAAGGAAGACGCCCAGAAGAGAATGGTGACGACGATCGCCGCAAAGGCGACCAGATCGAACCTGCCCTGTTCCTTCGCCGAAACCGATGCGCTTGCCGCCATACTCATTGTCACCTCCATTTGTGCTTTGACCAAGGATTAAGCCGACGATGCGTGCTTGAAAAGCATCGCAATCGATGATCAAATGTGCCTATGGTTCACAGCTCGCCGGTTCTGCCGCCACTCGATACTCTCGAGACCTTTGCTCGCGCCGCCCGGCTCGGCTCGTTTTCCGCTGCGGCCGAGGAAAGCGGCATTACCCATGGCGCGGTGTCGCGTCAGGTCTCGCGGCTCGAGCGCTGGATGGGGGTGCGCCTGTTTGCCCGCGAAGCCAGAGGCGTGCGCCTGACGCCGGAGGGCATGCGGTTTTTCGCACGGGCGGAGGAAGCGCTTTCGCTGCTCGGCAATAGCGGCGAGCGCTGGCTGCCTCGCCGCAACAAGGCGGTGGTGCGCCTGTCGGTGACGCCCTCCGTCGCCTCGTTATGGCTGTTTCAGCGTCTGCCGAAGCTCGAAGGAAACGAGTTGCATGTCGAACTGACGCTCGAACACCGGCTGGCAGATTTCGGCGAAGGTACCGATCTTGCCATCCGCTGCGGCAAAGGGCCGTGGGCCGGCGTGCGCGCCCTGCCGCTGTGGCAGGAGAAATCCTTTCCGATCGCCGCCCCGGCGCTGGCAGACCGGCTCGGCCAGCGCTCCGACGCTCTTTCACTGCTCGACCTGCCGATCCTGCACGATTCCAATATCGAAGGCTGGCGCCGCTGGCTTGCCCGTGAAGGCGTCGACTACACGCCGCGCGGCCACGATCGCCGCTTCGAGGACTACAATCTGGTGATCGATGCCTGTGCGCAAGGGCTCGGCATTGCGCTTGCCCGCCCACCGCTCTCGGATGCCGCACTGGCCGCCGGGCGCGTCGTCGCCGTGTCTGAGCGGACGCTCGACTATCACGTGGCCTTTCACCTGATCCGGCCGGACGACGCGCTCAGAAGTCCTGCCATCGAATTTGCCAGCCGCTTCCTGCACGAGGCCGGCCATGACAAGGCGACGATCGCCGCCTTTATCGCACCCGGCCGGGCGAAAACGTAAGCAGAAAACCCTTCGTTACTCCGCCGGAAACGGCAGCCGTGCAGCCGATTGATTTAAGATAGTCGACAGCCGTGCTGGTCAGCGCCGATGCGAGGCCGCGCCGGCGGAAGGCGTCGGCGACATAGACGGACCAGATGTAGCCGGACGCCGCTCCTCGCGCCCGGTTCTGATGAAAGACAAGATCCGGGCCGCCGCATCGGGCTTGTAACTACGTCTTCGCCATTCCCTTTAAAGCTCTTCCGGCTCGAATGGGATGGAAATCGCACCGTCGGTTTTCAAGCACCTCACGAATGAAGCTGGCGTTTCACACCCGCGCGCTCACCGACGCAACGTTCGAGGCCCGGCTACCGCGACGAAGGCGAGTGCCGCAGCGATCAGGAGCAGCGCCGTGCCGAGGTTGGAGATCTGCGCAACGCCGCCGATCGCGGCCGGGCCCATGAGAATGCCGGTATAGCCAATGGTCGTGACACTTGCGATCGCAAGGCTTGCTGGCATGCGGCTCTGAGCTCCCGCAGCGGTGTAGAGGACTGGCACGATGTTGGATGCGCCGAGGCCGACAAGGAGGAAGCCGGCCAAGGCGAGGAGCCGCATCGGCGCGAAGACGGCAAGGACGAACCCCGCAGCGCTGACGAGACTACCGACCACGAGAATCCAGGTACCCCCAAAGGCCTTCACGATCCCGTCGCCAGTCAAACGGCCTACGGTCATCGCGATTGCGAAAGTCGCATATCCGAAGCCGGCGACGGCGGGATCGAGGCCATGTGCCTCGATCATGAAGAGCGCACTCCAATCTAGGATTGCGCCTTCGGCGAGGAACAAAATGAAGCACAAGAGACCGATAACGATGACGATCCCATTAGGCGCAACGAAGAGCGGCGCGCCCTCCGCTTCACGATTGCCGTAAGAGAGGAGAACCCGGCGCGACGCGAGCGCGAGGACAACCACAGCCCCGCTGACGACAAGGGTCGCATGCAGTGGTTCGAAGCCCGAATGCATGAGAAGGCTGACACCGCCCGCCCCGAGGATACCGCCAAGGCTGAAGATCCCGTAGAAGCCTGACATCATGTTGCGGCCGCTGTCCTTCTCGACCATCACCGCCTGGATATTGGTCGCAACGTCGAGAGTGCCGAGGCTCGCGCCGAAGATCGCCAGCGAGATCGCCAGCGTCACCGCGTCGTTCGAAAGTGCTAGCATTGGTAGGATGAGCGCGACGGCGAGCGAGGATGCGAAGAGTACTGCCCGACATCCGAAGCGGTTCGCCAGAAGTCCGGTGAGCGGCATCACGACGAGGGAGCCGAGCCCGAGGCAGAGAAGGACGAGGCCTAGGGTTCCGTCGTTGATGGCAGTTCGCGCCTTCGCGAACGGTACGAGCGGCGCCCAGGCCGCCATCGCGAGGCCTACCGCCAGGTACATGGCTCGGGTCCCCCACTGTTCGGGACCGCGGGAGCGGTGATAAATGTGGGTTGCGGCGGCGCGGTCGGAGGCTACAAAGGTCATTGGGAACTCGTCGAGGATCTTACGGACGTTGGTACACTTCGTCCGCGATACAGGTCGGCGGACGCGACGATTTCGACACCGTCGAGAATGAGGTGACCATCCCGCGTCGCTTCAGCAGGACTCGACATTTTCGCCGATATGCTTGGCATAGAACCGTCCGGCATAGACGCCCATGAGGGTTTCGGGTGTCTCCCACAGGTGTCGGAAGGGCGACGGTTCAAATCGGCGTGCGCCAACGCGAACGGTGTCGTTTGGATCAAAACGGACGGAGTCACTCATCAGGATGCCTTCAGGTCAGACATAAGATTTCCTGTAGGATTGTGGATCTACCGGCTTTATGCAAAGCATTTGATTCGTCGAAAAAGGTTAGATAATCTGACTTCATGTCTGATTGGTTGCCGTCAATGAATGCCCTGCGCGCCTTCGAGGCGACTGCCCGACATCTGAGTTTTGCTCGGGCGGCAGTGGAGCTGCACGTCACTCCAGCAGCCGTGAAGCAGCTGGTGCGCAAGCTGGAGGAGACACTCGGTCTGTCCCTGATCGAACGCGCCGGGCGCGGGCTGCGGCTGACGACCGCCGGAGCGGCGGGCCGAGACGAACTGACAACCGGCTTCGATCATCTGGTCGGGGCTGTCCGGCGCATGCGCGCCGAGGGAGGGCGCCGGCGGCTTGTCGTTTCGGTCGAGCCGTCCTTTGCCACCGCCTGGCTGGTGCCGCGGCTGGAGCGGTTCCGCCTTCGCGAGCCCGACGTGGATGTGCTGATCGACTCCTCGGCCCACCTGGTCGATCTGGCTCGGGGCGATGCGGATATCGCCATCCGCTTTGGAGCAAGGCCGGATGACACGGTTGTCACCCACCGGCTATTCGATGAGGAATTGTGCGCGTTCTGCAGTCCTCAGATCGCGGAAGGGCTGGACGGGCCCACCGATCTTGCGCGTTGCCGGTTCATCCATTGGGAGACCTCTGCCCTCGGCTGGGCGACCGCCACGCGGACTTGGATGGACTGGACACGATGGCTGGAGCAGATCGGAGCATCAGGCGTCAAGCCTTCCAGCGGCTTGCGATTCAGCGATTACAATCTGGCGGTCCAGGCTGCGATCGCCGGTCAGGGGGTCGTACTTGGAAGTGGACCGGTTCTTGCTGATCTTGTTTCGGTGGGGCTGCTTGTCCGTGCAGTGCCGCAAAGCCTTCGCACCGACGTCGGCTATGACGCGGTGACGACGCGCAGCGCAATCGAAAGGGGCGAGGTTGAGGCCTTTATCGGGTGGATCGCAACTGAGGCCAAGGGCATCTGACGACCGCTCACGGTTTATCCCGGCGCACTCCCACAGCGTGATCGTCTTCCAACAGGTTGAACCCAAGAAAAGGCCCCCGCGAAACCATCCTCGCCGCGCTGCTCTCTGCGCTGTGCCACCGCGCATTGCTGGGTAGGTGAGATCGGGAATCTCGGCCATGAAGTTCGTTTGATCTCGAAGCCGCCACTCGTCCGTCGATGCGGTTCGTTGTTCCGAAGACTGAACGCCGGCAGGCCTGCTTCGGGGTTTTCCGGACGCAGGGCCTGTTCGTCCGTCAGCGAACACAGCTTATCAATGCCCCTGCCCGCCCACCTGCTGATCGCCGGGGATGGGGTGGTATATCCTGGTCTGAATCCGGGAGCCGAGACTGGTTGGGGAAGGAAGCGCGCTAGCAGGCACTCGACGCCGCCCGCAGGGTTAGCCTCTTGAGGCCTTTGTTCCGGAAGCGGGTAAACGCTGACATGTCGTCCGTCGCCTTCACTCGGATAAGCGCTCCTTCGTAGGCCTCGACGATGCATGCGGCGAGATCGGCTATGTCCTCCCCCTTCGCGAGGTCGCCTTCCTGTTGGGCAATGGACAGTAGTTCTACGATGCTCCGTTCCCAGCGATCGAATGAGGTGGCCAGCGCATCAAATACGAAGGCGCTGCGTCCTGCCGCCGTTTGAGCGAGCACCCCATAGAGGCACCCTGCATAGGGTGCTTCTTTTACCAACTCCTGTTCGAGCATTTCAAAATAAGCGTCAAGACGGGCCAGCGGGCGGCGCGACGTGTCCGAGAACAGCGCCTTCCTGATCCTGCTGTACTTGGCCTCATATGCCTCGATGATCGCGACCACGAAATCGTCTTTGCTCCGGAAGAAGTAGTAGAACGATCCCTTCGGGACATCGACAGCCTTCAAGATCGGTCCGATCCCGACGCCTTCGTATCCATGCGCGAGCAACTGTCGCAAGCCTTCGGAAATGAGACGCGTACGCGTCGCGGATTGAATATCCATAACTAGACCGATCGTCTACGAGGTTGAAAATACACGATACCTGCGTGGAGCATTCACCATGAGTTTATCACAGGAACGGCGTACAGGGATATATATGGTCATCGCGTCGGCGCTCTTGTGGAGTACCGCAGGTTTGTTCGTGCGCATGGCCGACATGGATGTCTGGTCGATAGTCGCTTGGCGGTCGGCCTTCTCCTTCGTGACGCTTGGAGCTTTCCTGGTGGTCCGGGGAGGGGTGGGCAGGCGGTCGCAGTTCGGTGGCTTCGGGTTGCCGGGTGTCGCCGCCTCCGCTGTCTCCGCGTTCGCTGCTATCACCTATATAGCATCCCTTCAGTGGACGACGGTCGCCAATGTGATGACGGTCTACGCCACCTTGCCTTTCGTTGCGACAGGCATCGCCTTCTTCTGGCTCCGGGACCGTGTAAGCTATCGTTTCGTCACCGCCGGCTTTGCGGCGTTCGTCGGCACGGCCATCTCGGTCGGCGCGGCCGTGTCGGCTCGGGATGCGCTCGGTATCCTGTGTGCCTTTGCTCTGACGGCAGGGTGTGCCACCCAAATCGTTATCGCGAGGCGCTTTCCCGACATGGACACGACGATGATGACAGCCTTTGCGGCTCTTGCGTGCCTGTGCATCTCGTTGCCGCTGATGCACTTCGGGATCCCCGCCCCGCAGCAGCTTCTTGCCTGCGCGCTCTACGGGGTTTTCACGACGGGCATAGGTTATATCCTTCTGCTCCTCGGGTCTCGTCGTATCGGTTCCGGAGAGGCGGGATTGCTCTCCATGCTCGACGTCGTGCTTGGGCCGGTGTGGGTCTGGCTCTTCTATGGTGAACAGATTTCGCTGCCGGTCCTTGTTGGAGGCGCGGTCGTTCTGGCCGCCGTCTTCTGGTACCTCGCGTCGGATCGAAAGCCTGCTGTCGTCGCCGGGTAGGCGATTGGGCCGGACACCGGCCCGAAATGGGGGCCGAGTATAGGTTTCTGCACGAGTATTTATGAAATTTGACGGTTTCTCCGGAATCTTTACGATAGCTTCGCAGCGTCACATCAAACCGGGGTTTGTTGTGAAGGAGGCCTCTATCGACGGGAACAAAGCGATACGCAAACGACTGGACATTCGTCTAGCCCGCAAAACGCTCACGGTAGGCTTGCGGACTAGTGCCGAAGTGGCGCAAGAAGGCTCTCCTCATGGTTTCCTCCGATCCGAAACCACAACGCTTGAAGACCCTGGCAACAGACAGGCCTTCATCCAGCAGGCGTCGGGCGGTTTCGATCCGTATGTCTTCGATCGCACGGGCTGGCGTCACCCCTGTTACCTGCCGATAATGCCGCGAAAAGCTGCGCGAGCTCATATTGACCTGCTCGGCAAGAGCCGCCAACGGCAATGGGCCGCTTAGGTTTTCCATGATCCATACATGCAGTTGGTCGAAACGCCCGTTATTTTCCTGCAGTGAGAGGGTCGTGCTGAATTGCGACTGGCCGCCTGGCCGCTTCAGAAAAACTACCAACTGCCTTCCAACAGCGAGCGCCGCCTTCCGGCCTAGGTCGATCTCGATGAGCGCCAAGGCAAGGTCGATTCCCGCTGTCACGCCGGCCGATGTCCACATGTCGCCATCACGGATAAAAATGGGGTCGGGATCGAGGTGCACCAACGGAAAGTGTTTTCTGAATTCAGCACAACGCTGCCAATGCGTGACGACACGCCGTCCGTCGAGCAATCCTGCTGTAGCGAGCAGAAATGCACCGCTGCAGACGGAAGCGGTGCGCCGAGCCGCCTTTGAGCGGCATGCCACCCATTCTACCAGATCGCGGTTTTCACAAGCCGCATTGACGCCCCAGCCTCCCGCCACGACGAGCGTGTCCAACGGCGCATCTGGCGACGGCAGCGGGGAGGCTCCCAGGGCGAGACCCGACGACGTTCTCACCTGAGCGCATTGCGCCACCACGACAGCCTCATAGGGTCGCGCTTTGCCACCGAGCGTAGCCAGATCGTTGGCCGTTGCAAAGACCTGCAAGGGGCCGGCCACATCAAGAAGCTGGCTGTCAGGGAAGGTCAGGATTTCGATACGGCGAGGGTTATTTGGCATGAACCGAGGGATTATTGGCAAACACGCCAATCATAGTTCCACTAGATTGGGAAAGTCAATCAGGAGTTCCCCCATGCGGCTTTCTTGCGGAATCCTCGTCTTCCCCGATGTCCAACAACTCGATCTCACAGGCCCTTACGAGGTCTTCGCCTCGGCTGAAGGAACAGAGGTTCATCTGATCTGGAAGGATTTGCAGCCCGTTCTGGCCTCTACCCGGCTGTCTTTGACGCCGACCACGACCTTTGCCGAATGCCCGCCGCTCGACGTTCTCTGCATTCCGGGCGGAAGCGGTATAAACGCGCTGTTGCTCGACGAAATGGTGCTCGCTTTTGTTCGGCAGCGCGCGGCGAAGGCGCGCTACGTCACATCCGTCTGCACTGGTGCGCTGGTGCTGGGAGCGGCGGGGTTGCTCAAGGGCAAACGCGCGACGACCCACTGGAATGCGCTCGATTTCCTGCCTCGCTTTGGCGCCACGCCTGTCGAGGATCGTGTCGTTCAGGATGGCAATCTGATCACCGCAGGCGGTGTAACCTCGGGCATCGATTTCGGATTGTCCGTGATTGCTGCGCTTTTCGGACGAACAGAAGCCGAAATAATCCAGCTCGCACTGGAATATGCTCCTGCACCGCCATTTTCTTCCGGCACACCAAAGGAAGCATCACCGAAAGTGTTGGAGGATACCAAGCAGCGTCTTGTTGCATCGCGCGTCGCGCGCGAGAGGATATTGTCTCGATCGCCGGGAGATATTTGAATGCGAAATTATCGACTTACTGCGCTAAAAATATGACGAGGCGACGATCGCCGCCTTTACCGCGCCCGGCCGGGCGAAAACGTAAGCGGAAGACGCCGCGTCGACGCTTCGGCCATCGCCCTTCGTTACTGCGCCGGAAACTGCAGGCGCATTTCCTTGGCCAGCTCGAAACCAGCGGCCCGGTAGGCCGGCTCGCCGGCATCCGAAGCGTGGATGACGGCGGTCGTGCAGCCGATCGATTTCAGATAGTCGACGGCCTTGCGGGTCAGAGCCGATGCGAGGCCGCGCCGGCGGAAGGCCTCGACATAGACGGACCAGATGTACCGTGCAGCCGCTGCTCTTCCCGGATGACCTCCGGAAACGGCGATTTCACCGCCCGCAAGGAACGAGGTCAGACGCCGCTCCAGGATATCGTCCTCGCCGGGTATTGCTCATTCAAATATTCATCATTTCGTGACCGGCCGGGGCATGTTGCGGCGTGAAAAACCCTTCGGATGGGTGGCGCCCCTGCCGCGTCGCGGCGGGGGGCGCCAACGGCACATCAATTGTCTGCCGTCAGTGTCATCGATGCGCTGCCGGCGGCAACGTTGAGGCCGAGCTGGCCGGTCAGGCTGACCGTCTGCAAATGGATCGAGCCCGAGGTCCCGCCGACGAGGAGATTGGCGCCGACGCCGGCACCCAGTGTCGCTTCGGCGGTGGCGCCGACATACAGGCCGGCGAGCGACCCGCGATGATAACCCGCCGTCGGCGCGAACACGGCCCAGATCAGTCGGCTGCGCGTGGTGAAGCCGAGGTCGATGCCGAGCTTTCTCACTTCGCCGATATAGCGATCCGACAGCTCATTGCCGACCGTCGACTGGAAGATGCAATCGGCTTCCTTGGATGAACCGAGCACATAACCCGTGCCGCCGCCGATATCGCAGGTGAGATAACCGATCTTCACGCCGTTGCGCAGGTCCGGCTCTTCATAGGTCCTGGTGACCGGGTCGGCGGCATTGACCGCCCCCGCGCCGATAAGGCTCAACGATACCGCGGCAAACGCCGTCGCAAAAGTCTTTTTCATAAGTGTCTCCTTCTCAAATCGTGACGGGAGCAAATACCCGGCTACTCGCCACCAGATTCGGCTACAGATAACGGATGGAACCGCAAAACAATCCCGAACCGGCATCCTTTTCGCATCGCCTGTCGAAGCGCATGGGAGGGCACAAGCGACAAACATGCCTACGGTTCAGCCCCATTGGGACATTTCGAAGGCACTAATTCACGTCATCCGGTTATTTCACGATCTTGTCAGGAATGGTTGCCAGAAAGGCACGGTCGCGATTGCCGTCGTCTTTCCGGACAAACGCCGGCGCCTTGCTGCATATGCGATGATGACCGTGCAGGTTGCCATGCTGTCCCTATAGCTGTATTATTTGGCAATAATTCCCCTCGCAAAACTGTAACGGAGGGGGAAACGGCATGACTGCTTTGCATTGCCACAGAATTTACGGGCGTTTTCCGGAATTCTCCTTCTGTTCGAACAGAAATAAAGTCTGAACTCGAGAAATATAATCAGGCGATATTTTCGCAGGGGCCGAGCAATCGTACGCCTACCGATCTCTATTGGAGATGGCGGGCCATTATCGGGAGGAAAAAATGCGCTTACGCACGACAAACATCACACTGGCGGCATGCCTTGCCGTCTCCGCTTGCCAGTCCGGGCCGACACCCCAGAGCGTCTCGGATCACAATTCCGAATTCGGCTGCATTGCGGGAACCGTCGGCGGCGCGATTGTCGGCGGCCTGATCGGCAGCACGATCGGGGCTGGAACCGGGCAAGTGCTTGCTGTCGCCGCCGGCATCGGCGGCGGCGGTTTCGTGGGCAATCGCCTGGCTTGTCGATAAGTGGAGGGATATCGAGCGATGAAAATCTTGGCTTTAGCGACGACACTCATCCTGTGCCAATGTTTTGGGGCAGCGGCGCAAGAACAGCAGCCCGGATCGATGTATCAGGGCCAGATGGACCGGCTCGACGGCAATGGCAGCAAGACGGTCGATCGCTCCGAATACGAAACCTTCATGGGCACGGCCTTCGGGAGTCTCGACAAGAACAAGGACGGCAGCCTCCAGTCCGACGAGACGGTTCAGATCCTGACCGTCGAGCAATTCACGTTGACCGACGCCGACCACAACGGCCGCATCAGCCGCAGTGAATTCATGCAGCGCGTGATGGCGGATTTCGCGACCGCCGACCACGACCGCAACGGAAATCTTCAGTGATGGAGAAAACCCGGCGATATCTTGAACCGTCCCCGAAAATTGACGTCCAACTTTCGGAGACCGGTCCGATGTCGCCGGATTTAAACTTGATCTCTGCGCACTATACTCTTCGCATCAGGCGCATGACGATCGATACCACGAAGAGCACCAGGAAAATAAAGAACAGAACCTGGGCGATGGAAGCTGAAGCCCCTGCTATACCGCCAAATCCGAGGACGCCGGCAATCAAGGCCACAACGAGAAACACCAGAGCGTAATAAAGCATCGCAATCTCCTTTTACGTTGCTGCGGAGATAACGGAAGCCGCCCGATTTGGTTCCCTGCCGATCTCACGGCCGGCACATGCGACGTCGCATCGGCTCAGCCGAAATAAAAGGCGCCGCTATAGGTTCGGTCGCCTTCATTCGGCTCGGGAGGCTCGGCAGCATCGAGATAGGCCTTGAGCGGCCCGGTCAATACGAACCAGACGCTTGCTCCCAGCATGAAACAGGCTCCCACCGGATCGTCGATGCGCGCGATGAAGGGAAGACAGGCAGAGGAAAACAGGACGATGATCCGCACCGACCACTCCGCCTCACGTTTGGCGATGGCGCGCGCTCTCAGCGACTTATATTCCCGGGCGCCATAATTGCCCGTTGCCTTCATCGCTGAAAGCAGTTTTCGCGCCGATGGCAGCGCCAGCATGATCAGCGCCGCAACACTCAGCGCAAAAGGTCTGCCGGCCATGACCTGCCCGCTTGCGATCAGGAGAACGGAGAGAACAACGAGATTCCATGTCGGCTCCAGCAGCTCCGGCGGCTGCCGCGTGCGGATGTGCCAGCCCCGCAACAAGCCCGCCGCGCCGTGCAGCAGCGGCTGATCGATATAGCGATTGATCCAGTCCATGCCGATATGCGCGTCCCCGATTGCATGAAGAGGGCTCCGAACACCACGGAATTTGGTCATCATCGTGGCGACGAGCGCCGAATCCGTGCTTTGGACCGTCGAAGCCGCCTGACGGCTTCGACATGCCGTCCAAAAATATCGGTCAGCTCCGCAGACCCGGCGCTTCCTGGCCGGTGCGCGCCACATATTCGGTATAACCGCCGCCATATTGGTGAACGCCTTCGGGCGTCAGTTCCAGCACGCGATTGGAAAGTGCCGCCAGGAAATGCCGATCGTGCGAGACGAACAGCATGGTGCCCTCATATTGCGAGAGCGCCTTGATCAGCATTTCCTTGGTGTCGAGGTCGAGATGGTTCGTCGGCTCGTCGAGGACCAGCAGGTTCGGCGGGTCGAAGAGCATCATCGCCATGACCAGCCGGGCCTTCTCGCCGCCCGAAAGCACACGGCACCGCTTCTCCACATCGTCGCCGGAAAAGCCGAAACATCCGGCGAGCGCCCGCAAGGGGCCCTGCCCTGCCTGGGGAAACCGATCTTCCAGCGATTGGAAGACGGTGTGCTCACCGTCGAGAATATCCATGGCGTGCTGGGCGAAATAACCCATCTTGACACTGGCACCAAGCGCGACACTGCCTTCGTCAGGCTCGGCGGTGCCGGTCACCAGCTTCAGCAGCGTCGATTTGCCGGCGCCGTTGATGCCCATGATGCACCAGCGCTCCCGCCGCCGCACCATGAAATCGAGCCCTTCATAGATGCTTCGGCTGCCGTATTTCTTGTGCACATTCTTCAGGCTGACCACATCCTCACCGGAGCGCGGGGCCGGCTGGAATTCGAAGGCGACCGACTGCCGGCGCTTGGGCGGCTCCACCCGATCGATCTTCTCCAGTTTCTTCACCCGGCTCTGCACCTGCGAGGCATGCGAGGCGCGCGCCTTGAACCGCTCGATGAACTTGATTTCCTTGGCGAGCATCGCCTGCTGGCGTTCGAACTGGGCCTGCTGCTGCTTTTCGTTCTGCGCCCGCTGCTGCTCGTAAAATTCATAGTCGCCGGAATAGGCCGTCAGCGTGCCGGCGTCGATCTCGATGATCTTGGTAACGATGCGATTCATGAACTCGCGGTCGTGCGAGGTCATCAGCAGCGCACCTTCATACCCCTTCAGGAATTCCTCCAGCCAGATCAGGCTTTCGAGATCCAGATGGTTGCTCGGTTCGTCGAGCAACATGACATCGGGCCGCGCCAGCAGAATGCGGGCAAGCGCCACACGCATCTTCCAGCCGCCCGACAGCGCACCGACATCGCCGTCCATCATCTCCTGGCTGAAGCTTAAGCCCGCAAGCACTTCGCGGGCACGGCCTTCGAGCGCATAGCCGTCCAGCTCCTCGTAGCGCGCCTGCACCTCGCCGTAGCGCTCGATGATCTCCTCCATGTCGTCGGCCCTTTCGGGGTCGGCCATGGCGGCTTCGAGCTCGCGCAACTCGCCGGCAACGATGCTGACCGGACCGGCGCCATTCATCACCTCGGCAACGGCGCTGTGCCCCGCCATCTCGCCGACATCCTGGTTGAAGTAGCCGATAGTGACGCCCTTCTCGCAGGAGACCTGGCCTTCATCGGGCAGCTCTTCCCCGTTGATCATCCGGAAGATCGTCGTCTTGCCGGCGCCGTTCGGGCCGACGAGACCGATCTTCTCGCCTCTGTTCAGAGCCGCCGATGCCTCGATGAAGAGGATCCGGTGGCTGAGCTGCTTGCTGATATTCTCGATACGAATCATGATGTGCGCTGGGCCCAGGGGAAAGTTTTTTCGGCGCCCTTATGGCACGCATGGAAATGCCGGGATAGGCCCGTTTCGAACCCTCTCGATCCGTCGAGCCGGATTGGCTAAGATTAAAGCCTTCGCCGAAGGGAATTCGTGCCAATGAGCGTTCGTCCGCCGCAGTCCTTCAGACAATCCCAGCAGGATAGAAACGGCTTCAACGTCCTCGAATACGAGCTGATGTCGGAACGGGCCGATGCACTCGGGCGTCACGGGCTGAAGGTGGAGGCGGCGCTCGCCGGCCTGAAGGCCTGGACTCCCGAGCGCCAGAGCGCCGAGGAACGCGAGAAGCTTCTGAATGAAGCGTCCGACGCCGTCTGGGCATTCTTCATCCAGCGCGAGATGTGCGGGCTGCGCAACAATCGCGACGCCGTTCAGCGCTACGGCATCCCGAACGAAGTGATCGCACGATTGGGCGCGGTGCGGAAATAGCCTGTCGCCGGTACCCGGCCCTTCCACCTATTGGCTGGAAATCCCCGCCGCGGAAAGGTATGGCTTGGTACCGAACCAGTGCGAAAGGGAATTGCGATGCCAACCTTGATCCGGATCGGTAATCAGGACCTCACCGTCGACATCTCTCCTCTCGGCGCCGAGATGCAGGCGCTCACCTCAAGCGACGGACGCTCCTGGTTGTGGACGGGCGATGCAGCCTTCTGGACCGGGCGGTCGCCGATCCTGTTTCCGATCGTCGGCAAGGCTCCGGATGACAAGATCGCGATCGACGGCACGGTCTACCCGATGGCCCAGCATGGTTTTGCCCGCCGAAGCGAGTTTACGCTTGCAGCATCCACAGCAACGATGTGCCGGCACGAGTTGGTCGCCTCGGAAGCCTCAAGAGCGGTCTATCCATTCGATTTTCAGCTGGCCTTGGAGCATGCGGTTGAAGGCCGCGCTTTGACGGTGACGGCCGAGGTGACCAATCGCGATCAAAAGGCGATGCCGTTCGGGCTCGGTTTTCATCCGGCCTTCGCCTGGCCGCTGCCCGGTGCTGGCGGGCAGGCCCACACGATTACGCTCGAGAATGCGGGCGAGCCAGGGCTCGTGCGGCTGGAGGGTGGTCTCATCAATCCTGCGGCGCTGCCCTCGCCGTTCAAGGCCGGTCGGCTGGTGCTGGATCACGCAATGTTCGAGCAGGACGCGATGATCTTCCCGCAAGGCGCAGGCGAAGGGCTGCGTTACGGCGCCGAAGGCGGGCCGAGCTTGCGCTTTGGCTTCAAGAACCTGCCCAATCTCGCTTTGTGGACCAAACCGGGCGCCCCCTTCATCTGCATCGAGCCTTGGCATGGAACGGCTGCGGAAGCTGGGAGTTCGAGCGAACTGTCGAAACGTCCCTCCACGACGATTCTGGCGCCGAGTGCCGTGGCAAGCTTCGCCATTACGGTCGAGATTCCGCAATAGGCTTGTGCAAAAAAGCTCTCCTTTGCGCGAAGAAGGGCTTTCTCTGGAAAAGGGAGGCGTCAGTGGGCGCCGGCGCCCCCGCCTGCGCGTGGCTTCTGGGCAAAGAGCAGGGCGATCGCAGCAATGGCAAGCACGGTCCCGATAACGGCGAAGGTATCGCTGAAGCCCATGATCAGAGCCTGGCGTTTGACGATCTGCCCAAGCGCCACGACCGCTTTCTGCGTTGCAACCGCATGGTCGGAGACCCCGTGCGACATGAAGTAGCCGGTCACCTGGTCGAGACGGTTGCGGACTTCGTCGCGGCCGAGCGTCACCGACTGGCCGATGACGTTGGAGTGGAACTGCTCGCGTTTGGTCAGCACCGTGCCGAGCGTTGCCGTGCCGACCGCGCCGCCGAGATTGCGCAGCATATTGGTCAGGCCCGAGGCGGCGGCGGCATCGGCGGGCGCGATGCCTGCTGTGGTGATGGCGGTGATCGGCGTCAGCACCAGCGCCTGGCCGATGGCGCGGACGATGTTGGGGATCCAGAACTGATCGCCGGCGGTATCGGCCGAAAGCATGATGTTCATGAAGCAGCTGATGGCGAAGATCGAGATGCCCAGGAAACCGATGTAGCGAGCATCGAAGCGCCTCATCATCATCGGCACGAGCGGGATGAGCAGCAGCTGCGGCAGGCCGGTCCAGGCCAGCACATTGCCGATCTGCTCGGCATTGTAGCGCTGCACCTGGCCGAGATATTGCGGCAGGATATAGACGCTGCCGAAGAGAGCGACGCCGACCAGCACGTTGACCGCAACACCGATGCCGAAATTGCGCTGCGTCAGCAGGCTGAGCTTGACCAGCGGTTTCTTCACCGTCAGCTCGATCCAGATGAAGGCGGCGAGGAAGACGAAGGCGACGATACTCAGCTTGACGATGAAGGGCGAGGAGAACCAGTCCTCCTTGTTGCCTTCTTCAAGCACCGTCTGCAGCGCCGAAAGACCGATCGCCATGGTGAAGATACCGGCCCAGTCGCCTTGCCTCAGCAGACCGAGCTGCATCGGCTGCTTGTCGAGCGTCAAGGCAAGCGCCGCTACCATGATCGCACTCGGGACGGCGTTGATGAAGAAGATCGTCTGCCAGCCATAATTCTCGGTGAGATAACCGCCAATGGTCGGACCGATCGCCGGTGCGAAAGTCACCGAAAGCGCGAAGATAGCGAGGCCGAGCGGCTGCTGCGATTTGGGCAGCTTGGTCAGAACCATGGTGAAGGCCATCGGGATCAGCACCCCGCCGGCAAAGCCCTGCAGGCCGCGCAGCACGATCATCGTGCCGAGATCGTGAGCGAAGGCACAGGCGATCGAGAACAGCGGAAAAAGGATGGAGTTGACCAGGATATAGCGGCGAAACGAGAAGACGTTGCTGAAATAAGCCGTCAGCGGAATGACGATGATCTCGCCGATGAGGTAGGAGGTCGAAATCCAAGCGCCGTTGTCGACGCCCGTTCCAATGCCGCCCTCGATCTCAAGGAGCGAGGCATTGGTGATCTGGATGTTGAGGATCGCCATGAAGGCGCCGATCATGCCGGCGAGAACGGCGATCCATTCCCTGGTGCTCGCCTTGGTGCCGGCGCGCGGCTGCGATGTGGCTGAGGCTGTTGCTGCAATGGTGGACATGACACGATCTCCTGGCCCGGCGCCTATTTGCGGTCGGCATCGGCCTTGGTGTCGATGCTCGGCTGGACGGACATGCCGGGGCGCAGGTCGCCGCTCACGGCGGCGTCGCCATCGAGCACGATCTTGACCGGGATGCGCTGGACGACCTTGGTGAAGTTGCCGGTGGCGTTGTCAGGCGGCAGCAGAGCAAATTCCTGGCCGCTTGCCGGAGCGAGGCTGTCGACACGGCCGTGATAGATACGGCCCGGGAAGGTATCAACCTCGATCTCCACCAGTTGGCCGGCGCGGACGTTGGTGAGCTGCGTTTCCTTATAATTGGCAATCACATAGACCGCGCTCGTCGGCACGACCGACATCAGCTGAGTGCCGGCCTGGACGTACTGCCCGACACGCAGCGTCCGGTTGCCGATGGTGCCATCGACGGGTGCGGCGATCGTCGCATAGGAGAGGTTCAGCTCAGCCTGATGCTGAACGGCCTGGCTGCGGGCAAGCGCCGCCTTCGCCTGGGCAAGCTCGGCGTTCAGGAGATCGACCTGCTTGACGGCGGCGTCGAGCGAAGCGCTGTCGCGTACAATCGTGGCTTGGGCGGCCGCGATC
Source organism: Rhizobium sp. CIAT894 (assembly GCF_000172795.2). Taxonomy (NCBI): domain Bacteria; kingdom Pseudomonadati; phylum Pseudomonadota; class Alphaproteobacteria; order Hyphomicrobiales; family Rhizobiaceae; genus Rhizobium; species Rhizobium sp. CIAT894. The sequence continues at coordinate 8,982 of NZ_CP020948.1, read as the reverse complement.
TGCGAGGCCGCCTGCTGTGCCGTCTGGACCGGGGCATAGCCGCTGGTGGCGAGGTTCGAATAGCGCTTGTTGTTCTGCTCGGCGAAAGTCTCGTTCGCGCGGTCGACGTCGACCGTCGCGCGGGCAGCGGCGATCGTCGATTGCTGGATATCGAGCGAAGCCTGCTTGGCGTTGAGCGTCGCTTCCGCCGCGGCGACATCGGCCCTGGCCTGGTCGAGAGCAGCCTTGAAGTCGCGGTCGTCGATGCGAGCAAGCGGCTGACCAGCCTTGACCACCTGGTTATCGCTGACGAGCACTTCGGCGAGATAGCCCGAAACCTTCGGTGCGACGGTCGTGTTGTCAGCCTTCACATAGGCATCGTCGGTCGAGATGTGGAAGCGGCCGACCGTCCAGTAGTCGTGGCCGAAATAGGCGCCTGCAGCGATCACGATGATCGCCGTTGCGCCCAGCAGCAATCCGCGGCCGCGGCGCTTGCGAACGAGGGTCTCCGATACGACGGCAGCCTCAGTGAGGCGCGGCGTGTTGCCGGCGTCAAGGGTTGCCGGTGCGGCTTCCGCCGTGGTTTCCGAGGCAGGCGCGTTGTTGTTCAGAGCCTGCAGCGTTCTGATGGACATTGTCTCTCTCCTGGGAGTGGTCGCTGTCGCTATCGGCCGCGGCCTTTGAATTCGGTGGAATGCACTTTAGGAAACTTGATATTTTCCAAAATATGTATTAGAAAATGGATGTCAACCAGAATTTGGAAAATAATCATGGTCCAAAATCACGAAATCGAGAAAAGGCCGCGGGGCCGGCCGCAGGTCCGTTGCGATGACGATACGAGAAGCGTGATTATCGAGGCGGCCAACCGGCAATTTCACGAGAACGGCTATGCGGCGGCAAGCATCGCCGCCATCGCTCAGGAGGCGGGTGTCTCGACCAAGACGCTCTACCGCCTGTTTCCGACGAAGGCGGACCTCTTTTCCGAGATGGTCACGGAGCGGACCGGGCGCTTTCTGATGGCGCTTGACCCCGGCACGCTCGCCGCGGCGGATCTCAGACAGGGGCTGGAACGTATGCTGACGGCCTATGGCATGCTGACGCTGTCACTGGATACGATCACCGTCACCCGGCTCGTCATCAGCGAGTCCGACCGCTTTCCGGAGATCGCCAACAGCTTTTATGAAAAGGCGATCGTCAGAACCAACACGCTGATGGAAGATTGGCTGCGCCGGCAGATCGACCATGGGCTGATTGCGCTCGACGATCCGCATGCGGCCTGCGGCATGCTGCGCGGCATGATGATCATGGAGCCCCAGCGCGCCGCGATGCTGCGCCAGGAGCCGCCGCCGAAGATCGACGCAATCGCGGCGCGGGCGAAGATGTGCGCCGATCTGTTTTTGAAGGGTTGCGCACTCTGAAGGGCTGCCTGAGCTCCAGAGAGCGACTACGCCTGGGAACGCCCTCAGTTCGGCGGGGCGCCCAGCGCGTGCAGGATGCCGCGCAGTTCGGCAAGGCCGCGCATGCGGCCGATGGCGGGGTAACCGGGCGTGACTGTTTTGTCGAGATCGTCGAGCATGCGATGGCCGTGGTCCGAGCGGAAGACGATCGTGTCGTCAGGGCCGCGGCGGCGGTCTTCCGCCACCAGTTCCCGGAGAACCGCGACCATGTCGACGTCGCCTTCCAGATGCGCGCTTTCATGGAACGTCCGGCCGTCCCCCTCGCGTGTCGTGGCGCGCAGATGGGCGAAGTGGATGCGCGAGGCGAAGCGCCGGGCGATCGCCGGCAGGTCGTTCTCGGCACGCACGCCGAGGCTGCCGGTGCAATAACACATGCCGTTCGCCGCCGACGGCACCGCATCGAACAGAGCGGCATAATCCTCGGCCGACGAGGCGATGCGCGGCAGGCCAAACAGCGACCGCGGCGGATCATCGGGATGCAGCGTCAGCTTGACGCCGCGCGCTTCGGCAGCCGGCGTCACCGCTTCCAGGAATTCGATCAGATGGCGGCGCAGCCTTGCGGCATCGATACCGCTATAGGCGACCAGCTTTTCCCGGAAGGCCGGAATGGTCAGAGGTTCGGTGGTCGAGCCGGGCAGAGCCGAGGTGATGATCCGAGTGATGTCGGCGATCTCGTCGTCCGACATGGCTTCGAAGACGATACGCGCCCGTTCGCGGTCTTCCGCGGAATAGTGCTGTGCCGCATCCGGCCGCTCCAGAATGAAGAGGTCGAAGGCTGCGAAACGCTCGTGATCGAAGCGCATGGCGGTCGCACCCGTCGGCGTCACGAAATCGAGTTCGGTGCGGGTCCAGTCCACGACAGGCATGAAATTATAGCAGACGATCGGGATGCCGCAGGCGGCGACCGCTTCGAGGCTGGCAATCCACGCCTCGATTTCGGCCCTCGCCTCCCCGCCCTTGCGCTTGACGGCATCGGGGATCGGGATGCTCTCGACCACCGACCAGACGAGCGGCGAACGATCGCCGGGCGTCGTCTCGATCAGCGACTGGCGGTCGCGCACTTCTTTCTCCGTCCAGGCCCTGCCGATCGGCACCTGGTGCAGCGAAGAGACGATATTGGTCGCGCCCGTCTGACGGACATCATCCAGCGTTACCGGCGCTTCCGGCCCGAACCATCTCCAACCTTGCCGCATTCTTCTTCCTTCTCTCGCTTTTCGTTTCGTATTCGGTCCTGCCGTCAGCAGAAATAATCGGGATAACGCAAGCGCAGCTCGTCGACATCGGGAATGACGGCGCTCAAATGATGGGTCATCGCGTTGCGCGCAGCCGTCGCATCATGGGCGGCGAGCGCATCGCGGATGATCATGTGTTCGTGCACCACATTGTCCATCCGCGCCAGCACCGGCAGCGTCAGCCGCCTCGCCCGGTCGATCTGCACCTTGACCGTTTTCAGAATCGTCCAGATTCCGGGATATCCCGATATTTGTGCGATCGCCTCGTGAAAGGCCTCGTCTTCGTCATGGAAACTTGAAGTATTGCCGGCCGCAACATGCGACTGCTGGCGGGCGATGATGGTATCGAGACGGGCGATGTCCGCAGCGGTGGCGATCAGAGCCGCAGTCTCGACGGTCGTGCCTTCGAGCGCCTTGCGCACCACGACCGCCTCGGGAATCGCAGAAACCGGCACGCGCGACACGACGGTACCCGATTGCGGGTAAATATCGACCAGCCCGCCTTCGGAAAGCCGGAGCAGCGCCTCGCGCACCGGCGTGCGGCTGACACCGAAATCGTCGGCGATGCGCTTTTCCTGCAGCAACATGCCGGGCGGCATTCGCAGCGACACGATATTGGCATGCAGGCGTTCATAGATGGCGCCGGCCGTGGTGACGCGACGCAGCCTGCCGGTCTGCTGCGACGCCGGCCCGACCAAAACTTCGCTTTCTGATGCGTGTCGCATGAGATACCAGGGTGAGGAAATTTCTGGCATACTAGTATACCAGTTATGTCGCTTTGCCAATACGGGCGGCCGAGAGTGACGGAAAGCCCTCCGGTGGCCGCAAGCGCCGCAGATCGAAAACAAGAGCCCGACAATCGCGCGTCAGAATTCCCGCATGCCGATCGTCCGGCCAAGCCACGTGGGAAATGCGTTCAACTTTTATCGTCATCTCCTCAAGCAACTGTTGCCGGAATACCACGACGAATAAAGCCATAGATTGCATCCAATCCCCGGTCGCTTGACAGTCGTGATCACGATCCTTAGCCAGACGGCATCGGCATGGTCAGGATCGGCACGTGAAATATCTGAAACAACTGAAGATAGCAGTGCTCTATCCCGACAATGGGGCGGGAAGCGCGCTCGATCGAAACAACCGCATCGCGGTCTTCCTCTTTGCAATCCTGCCCGGACTTTCGCCGAACTTTAACTCATTCATCCTTCTGGCGTCGATGGTGTGGGGCATCTACTGTCTGGCGACGGGCCGGCTGGCCTTGAACCTGTCGAGATCCGACCGGCTGGTTGCCATTGGCATGTCGGTCTACCCGCTGGTGATGATCGCAAGCATATTCATCAATCCGCCCTACTCCGAAGAACTGAACTGGATATTCCGGCTGCTGCCTTTCTTTTCGGTCTGGCTGATATTGCCCCGAATGCGCCAGTCTCCCGATGGCCGCCTGATGCCGCTGTTTATCCTCAGCGCCGGTATCGGCATGATCGTCACCTTTCTCTTCAGTCTGCTGCAGATCATGTTTCTGATGGAGAGGGCAGAGGCCGGGACTTCGAACGCCGCACTGCTGGGCGTGATAGGCGTTCTTTTCGGCGGTATTTCGCTTCTGAACGTTCAATCCCCCAAGAGTGTCGAGCAAAGAATCGCCATACTGGGATATGCCGCCGGTCTGGGCTGCGTCCTGCTTTCCGGAACGCGCTCGGCCTGGCTGGTCATCCCCGTCCATATCGTCATCTTTCTCTGGTATTTTCGCAAACACAGCTTCCATCTGAGTTTACGCAGCCTCGCCATCACCGGCTCTTTGCTGTTTGCGGGACTGATTGCCCTCGGCAGCGGCCAGATCCTCCATCGCATCGAGGCGCTGCAGGACAATATGGCATCGCTCGAACGCAGTGACGGCGAAGTCACGTCGCTGAGTGCACGGTTCGCTCTGTACAAGGGTGCGGTGTCAGCAATCAGCAAGGATCCGTTGACCGGTTATGGCCCGCAAAACCGGATGGCTTCGGTGCTGGCAGAGCTGCCCGAGAGCATAAGGCCGCAACTGACCTATTCGCATGTCCATAATGGTTTTCTCACCGCGGGGATCGACGCCGGCATTTTCGGCATTGCAGCGCTTTCGCTGATGCTCGCGACACCTGTGATCGGCGCGTGGCGAAAGGAAGCCGGGCCGGGCCGGGACTTGGCCATCGCGATCGCTCTTCTGCTCGTCAGCAGTTACGTCATAACCGGCAGCTTTGGCATCATGTTCAATCAGAAGGCCTTGGATCCGATCTTTGCCTATCTGGTCGCCCTGATTTGCGCGGATCGCGGCAGCACAGGTTTTGCGCCCGTCGTTCGCGACTGACGCTAGGGAGGAGTATGATGCTCGATTCTCAGGCAGCCGTAGTGGCTTCAGTGCCGGTGAACGCCAGGTCTGAAACCTCGCCCGTTGACGAATAGCCCGAAACAAGCTCCGCCAAGGTCGCGCGTGCGGCGATCATATCGTTGCGATCCAATGCCGCATTGAGGCCGTTGAGCTTTTTCAAAAGCTCCGGCCAGAACAGGAAATCCTCACGCGCTTTCATGATCCGCGGATGTTCGGTCGTTTCCGGATTGTCCCCGATCAGCAGCTCTTCATAGAGCTTCTCGCCGGGCCTGAGACCGGTAACGGAAAGCGCGATATCCCCTTCGGGATTGTTCTCGTCGCGGACCGTCAACCCGGAAAGCTCCACCATCTTGCGGGCAAGATCTGCAATGCGAACGGGCTCTCCCATATCGAGCAGGAACACATCGCCGCCGTCGGCCATCGCGCCGGCCTGGATGACGAGCTGCGAGGCTTCCGAAATCGTCATGAAATAGCGGGTTATTTTGGGATGTGTCAGCGTAACGGGGCCGCCATCCTTGATCTGCTGCCTGAAAAGCGGCACGACGGATCCGGAGGAGCCGAGGACGTTTCCGAAGCGGACCATGGAAAAATTCGTTCGCATTCTGTCGGTCGTCAGTTCTGCTGCGAGCGCCTGCAGAACCATCTCCGCCAGCCTCTTGCTGGCGCCCATCACATTGGTCGGCCGCACGGCCTTATCCGTGCTGATCAGCACGAAATTCGAGACGCCGCATTTATGCGCCGCGCGCGCGGTGACCAGTGTGCCCATGACGTTGTTCTTGATGCCTTCCACGGCATTGTGTTCGACAAGCGGTACATGCTTGTAGGCGGCAGCATGGTAAAGCGTCTGAGGTCGCCAGCTCTGCATGATATGCTCCATGCGATCCTGATCGCGGACGGAACAGAGGATCGGTACGATCTGCAGATTTTCATGTTCGTACAGTTCGGCCAGCTTCAGCAATTCGGCATGGATGTTATAAAGCGCAAACTCGTTCTGATCGAGAAGGATCAGACTGGAAGGCTTGTTGCGCAGAATCTGGCGGCATAACTCGCCGCCGATCGAGCCGCCGGCGCCCGTGACCATCACCACCTTGTTGCGCATTGCCTTGTCGAGCAGCTCCTGGCGTGGCGCGACCGCTTCTCTCCCCAGCAGATCTTCGATCTCCAGCTCACGAATGTCGGAGACGGCGACCCGTCCCTGAGCGAGCGCCGTGAGGTCCGGCAATGTGCGCACATTCACCCTGGCCTTGCGGATATGCTCCAGGATTTCGTTGCGCCGCTGCCGCGATGCCGATGGGAGAGCAAGAAGCACATTGTGCACGCCAAGCGCTTCGGCAAGCACCGGAAGATCCGAGGGGTCGTAGATCGGCAAGCCGCCCATGACGCCGCCCTTGAGGCGCGGATCATCATCCAGATAGCCGACAACATTGAGTTCGGCACTGTTCGTCAAGGCGGCGGCCAGTTGCCGGCCGGCCTTGCCTGCCCCATAGATCAGCACCTTCGCGAGCATATTCTTGTGAAGGATCCGCTGGTAGGCATCGCCCAGCCAATAGCGGATACCCAATCTCGACAGACCGATCCCGATCAGCAACAGGAAGGGCTGGAGAATACCGACGGTTCTCGGAACACCCGGGACGCTGAGCGCCGTAAATATCGTCATGAAGGCGAAGCCGTAGATCGCAATCGCCTTCAGAACAGTAATGAAAGCAGCCAGATTGGCATAACGGAAGATCGCCCGATACATGCCCATGACGATGAAGATCGGCAGGGCCATGCACAGAGAGACGAAGACTGGCAGCCACTGCACGCCGGTCAGCACCGTCCATTCGTTCAGCCGGAAGCAATAGGCCAGCCAGATCGTCAGAACACAAAAGCTGGAATCCACCAGCAAAGCCAGCGCGCGTTTGGCAACCCGCGGCATCGCCAGCAAGGGGGCGACGAGCGCTTGCATCGGCACTAAGAACCATCTTGAGCGCGGTGTCTCAGAAGGAGAATGTTCGGACATTGCTTACCAGCGTCTCGCAGATCAACAGACAACCACCTTCTTGTCGCTTTCTGCAATGAGCGCAACTGAAATAATCGGAAATCAAGGCCCTCCGTCCCGCTTATCTATCAGAAGTAGGTAGGTTAATGCCTGATTCCCTTACGGCGTATGACCTTGTCTGCGGTCAGAAACAGGATGCGCATGTCGAAGCCGAATGAACGCCGCGCGAGATATTCGACGTCGAATTTCACCTTCTCCGGAATCGGCAACTCGTCGCGGCCGTTGATCTGCGCCCACCCGGTCAATCCCGGCAGGAGCTTGTCGACGCCATGGGCCGTCCGCAGCTCTATCAGGTCGTCCTGATTGTAGAGCGCTGGCCGGGGGCCGACGAAACTCATTTTTCCCTCAAGGATGCACCACAGTTGCGGCAGTTCGTCGAGGCTGGATTTGCGCAGGAACGAGCCGATGGGGGTTAAAAACCGATCCGGATTTTCGAGCAAATGCGTAGCAACCGTCGGTGTGTCGACGCGCATGCTGCGGAATTTCGGCATCAGGAAGATCTGATTGAAACGGCCGACGCGTTTCGACCAATAGAGGATCGGTCCGGGCGAGGTAAGGCGAACGCAAAGAGCGACGATAAGGATCGGAACGAGCAGGACCACCGACGCCATCAAAGCCAGGAAAAAATCCACCGCCCGTTTCAAACCCATGCTTCCGCAGCTCCCCCTGCCCCACGGCGGTTCCCGCCAATTAAGCTATCGCCCTGCCGTATCGTCAAAAACCATTTCGCGTCAACTGCAGGACATCGTGTCGAGGGCCGACAACCGTCGGCGCAACATTTGTGCCCATGATCGTAGTCTTCACGTCCGTCACCGCCGATCGCGCCGACATGCACTCATGACATTTTGCCTTCTGCTGCCTTCCCCTCGACGATGGCAGCCAGGATTTCCTTGACCATGATGTCCTTGCCCACGTTGCGGGAGAGAACCGTGACATCGGCTTCCTCATAGATCGGATAACGCGCGTTCATCAGGTTCTCGAGGGTTTGCTTCGGATTCTCTGTCTTGAGCAGCGGCCTTTCGTCATGTTTGTTGACGCGATCCCACAACACGTCGAGATCGGCCTTCAGCCAGACGGAAAGGCTGTCGCGCTTGACGTGCTGGCGCGTGCTCTCGTTGATGAAGGCGCCGCCCCCCGTCGAGATCACGCGTGGTCCACCCTCGAGGAGACGCCTGAGGACACGCGTTTCCAGCGCCCGGAACTCCAGCTCACCATAGGCGGCAAAGAGTTCGGTGATCGTCATGCGGGAAACGCGCTCGATCTCGACATCGGTATCGACAAAGGGAATGCCGAGCTGCTGTGCAAGAGGCCAGCCAATCGAGGACTTCCCGACCCCCATCAGTCCGACAAGCACAAGATTGCGCTGACCCAGCGCAACGCGGGCCTGGTCTTTGAGACTTTCGGCAGAAGTCAGGACTTTTTCACTCATCGGCCCATTCACAATGTCTTTAAAAACTATCATCAAATGACGCCGATAGCGTCAAGGCGACGACGGCGAATACGTAAGAAAAGCAATCGAATCTGGGCGCTCTTACCTCCAGATTTCAAACGTAAAAAAGTAATATGCTGCTTAGATTTAGCCTCCGCAAAAGGTCCAATTTTTCACTAGCGATTTCAATGCCGAGCCTTTTGCCTATCCAATTTCACGGTCGATTCTGTACGTCGCTCGGAAGAGGAACGACCCCAACCTCGGCCCTGCGAGCCTGAGGAGCCCGGCCATACGCCATCGAGGAATGTTGCACTCCCGCTATTTCAGTGACGGCTCCGGTTGCCTTTCCTCCGTCGCTTCGCAGATCCGCGCAGCCCTTTAACTCCGTGATCTTAAAGCGAGAAGCCCCCAATCAGAAGTTATATCCGCCTTTATTTCCGTCACATTTCGTTAACCATAACAGTTACCCGCAGGCCCGACGCGAACCT